>NZ_JAPEMM010000003.1 GCF_026342735.1 Streptomyces sp. NBC_00193 | reverse complement strand
TACCTGAGCGCTGCGCGCTCAGGACTGAACGGCCTCGCTGCGCTCGGCCGGGGCCCTCGGCCTGGCTCTCCGCTTTGCTCCGAGCCATTGCCGGCCTCCGGCCGGGCGGTCCTGCGCTTCGCTCCGGACCGGCTCTGGCTCCGCTGCGCTCCACCAGAGCGGGGCCTCGCCTTCGGCGAGGGGCTCCTCCGTTTCGCTACGGAGCAAGGCTGCTACGCAGCCCAAGGCTGGCCCTTCGGGCCGATGTATCCTCCGCTTCGCTCCGGATGCCCAAGCGCTATGCGCTTGGGAGGGGAGTCCGGGCGCTTCACGGCCGGGTTAGCCCCTCGGGTCATGGGCGGTCCTGCGCTTCGCTCCGGACCGGCTCTGGCTCCGCTGCGCTCCACCAGAGCGGGGCCTCGCCTTCGGCGAGGGGCTCCTCCGCTTCGCTGCGGAGTAAGGCTGCTGTGTACCCCCTCGCTGGGCTCGGGGGCGGCTGCTTCGTGGCCTAAGGCCTGCCTTTTGGCGAGATGCTCCTCCGCTTCGCTGCAGAGCAGGACTTGCTGTGGAGAAGGGCTGCTAGAAACCAGCTCGCTGCGTAGCCCCTCGCTGCGCTCGGGGGTGGCCGCTTCGCGGCCTAAGGCCTCCCCTTCGGGGAGGGGCTCCTCCGCTTTGCTCCGGGTGCCTGGGCATTGAGTGCTTAGGGCTGGAGCGCTTTGCTGTGCTCGGCAGGAGTCCTTCGAGCCCCGGCTCTTGGCTTTGCTTCGAGCTGTGGCTGGCTTTTTGGGCTAGACCCCTGAGGGCGTGGAGCTTGCTGTGCAGGCTTTAAGGCAGTGCTCTGGGAGGGGAGTTCTTCTGTTTTGTTCTGGAGGGAAGCTCTGGGTTTTGGGCTTAGGGGTGTCGTTCGAAGGAGCAACGTAGGCGGGTGGAGCGGGCAGTGTAGGTGGTGTTGGGTCTGGGGTTTGAATCAGCCATTGGTGGTTCTTGTGGGTTTAGGGGTGGTGAGGGGGCACGTTGTGGTCTTCGCAGTGGTGAAGGGTGGGGTTTGGGGGGTTTCGTGATGGGGGTGGGGGTGTGGGGTGGTGACCTGGGGTTTTGGGGTTGGGGTTAACGGCGTTAATGGGGGTGGGTGTGGGGGGTGTTAACGACGTTAAGGGTTGGGTGAGGGGCTTGATTCAAAGTGGGGGGTGGATAGAGATGGGAATCAGTCAGATTCTGCGGGGTTGTGGCTGGGGAGTGAGGGGTTCCGGTGGGGGGATTGGGGGGTGGGAGGGGGTTGCTTCTTGGGCCGGTGTGGGGTCTTGGGTGCTGGTTGAGATGGCGTTGAAAGCTTGGGCGGGAGCGACCACCGGCCTATAGAAGGTACGGAGATGCGTTGTTGCAGGTCAGGTGGGGTGCGGGGGAAAAGATATGTCCCCCCAGGAGGGACATATCTCGGTGGTTGTGTCGCTGCTAGGGGGACACAACGGCTGCGAAATGTCAGTGCGGCTGACGTAAAATGCCGTAAAACGTCGGGGGGGCTGACGTATTGGGGGAGATCTGCCGGCTAACTGGTGGTGGGGCGGGTGGGGTTGGTCGGGGAGGGGCGGGAGGGGGGTCCGGGGGGTGTGTGGCTGAGATATGTCACCTGTGAGGGGACACAAGACACGCCGAACGTCAACGAGCGTGACACTTGTGTCACCCTTGTTGACATACTGATCTCCGCAGATCAACGGAGTGGAGAGCAGCCTCGTGTCATCAGAGCCACAGCGCCGCCGGGGCAATCCGGTAGGGACCCCGCGTCCCGATCTGCCGGTGGACGACGCGATCTCCGCGTGGAGTCAGCCCCTGGCTCCGGTCAAGGATCTGGACAGCCTCGCGAAGCGGTACCCGACGCGGAAGCTGACCTTGGACGGCGAGCGCAAGCCGCTGGAGTTCTACGGGACCGAGAACCAGCCGAATGCGTTCTCGATGGACAGCCTCGAGTTCTTCCTCGTCATCGCCCAGTACTTCCGGGAAGCGCTGCCTCTGCGGCTGATTCTGCTGCTCATCGCCTGCCAGCGCGCGGGGGGGCGGATTCCACTTACCCAGGAGGAGATGGCTACCATCCTGGATGTCAGCCGGACGAAGACGTCGGAAGCTCTGCACACGGTGATGTCTCATGGGATCGTCTTCAAGGTGCGGCGGGGTGTGTATCAGTTCAACCCGCCCTACAGTTACCGGGTGGCGGAGTTCATCCCGGGTACCGAGATGACGGGTGAGTTCGTGAAGGTGGAGCAGCACGGGACCATCTCGCAGATTCGTAGCGATACGAGCCTGCCGGACTTGGTGCGCTTCCCTTCGCTGGACCACATGAGGCAGGCCATCGCGGAACTGCGGGCCGAACGGGCAAGAGAGCGCGCTGCGCGTCGGGTGAGCCGAACGAAGCGCACGGGAGAAGGGACGGCTCAGTGAGCACCTTGCGATTCGCTGCGGTCAACGCAGACGGGCTGCTCTCCGACCTCGACCTGCCGCCGGCGGCGTACCGGGTACTGCTGAAGCTGCGTTCGCTCAGTGAGCCGGGTGGGCGGATTCTCATTGACCAGGCGACGGTCGGCGGGATGCTGGACCTGAGTCGGCCGAGCGTGAACGCTGCCCTGAGGAGCCTGGAGCTGGCGAAGTTGGTCAGGAAGATCCGGAACGGGGTCTATCAGATCAACCCGATGCTCGCCGGGTACACGTCGTTCGAGGACGCGGTCGCCGCCGTGAACGAGATGGATGCCGAGGAGCGGCTGGACGCGCGGGGTTATGTGGCCAGCTACCACCGGGCGGTGGCGGCGTATCAGGACCAGCTCGCCGAGCAGCGTAAGAAGCGGGCGGCTCAGGCCGTCGCGAAGAAGGCGGCTGAATCGAAGCGGCGTCGGGCGCTGCATGCGGTTGGCTGAGTGATGGTGGTTGTAGGGCTTCTGAGGGGTGCTCAGGGGTCTTTGGGGGCCTCGGAGTACTCCGGGGCCCTTTGTGGTGTCCGCGGGGCTTAGAGGGGTGCTGAGGGGCGTCGTCCTGGGTTGGGGGGCGGTGAGGTTCAGGGTTGCCACGGCTGTAGGTGTGGTGACTACGGATACCTGGGTGATGCGGGTGTCCGGGATGGTGAAGAGCATGACGCGGAAGCCGCCGTCGAGCGGGCTACGACATTCGGGGTCGAGGACTTCGAGCAGGGCTTCGAAGTCGCCGCTGCGTGCCGCGTTCAGGAAGGCGCTGACGATGTGGTGCCGGCGGGAGGTCGGGTTGGGGCCCGTGTCGGCGCCGCGGACCCGGCGGCGGGCGCGGCTGGCGGGCGAGGCGGGCGTGCGCTCGGTGATCAGGGCGATGTCCCCGAAGGGGACGGCGAACAGGTCGTGCAGGACGAACGCGAGCCGCTCGGCAGGGGTCAGCCGGTCCAGGACGACCAGCATGGCGGCGCCCACCGAGTCGGGCAGCAGGGACTCCTCCTCGGGGGCGGGCGTCCGGGTGGCGTCGTCGGAGGCGCTGCCGGGAAAGGGGCTCCAGGGGCTCTTCCCGGCGGGAGGCGCGGGAGCGGAGCATGTCCAGGCAGATCCGGCCGACCACGGTCGTCAGCCGGCCGGGCAGGTTGTCGCTCCGGCGGAGTCGGAGCGGCTGAGGCGCAGCCAGGCTTCCTGGACGGCGTCCTCGGCTTCGGCGAGTGAGCCGAGCATGCGGTAGGCCACGGCCCGGAGGTGCGGGCGTAACTCTTCGAAACGATGCGCCAATGTGTTGTTGTGCTCGGGTGTGCTGGTCACTGGTTTGGTTGTTCCTGTTCCGGGTGGCTTCTCAGAAGTTGAGCTCCACGTAGTCGATGTCCGTGAACTCGACGAGGAGGCCCTGAGCGCGGGCGCCGTTGTCCTTGAAGTAGATCTCCTGGAGGCCTTCGGCCGTGATGCCGCGGAGCTGGGCTTCGGTGGCTCCGGCCTCGTGGGCGCTGAAGAGGCGGGAGGCGTACTCCGGGGGGAGGTGCTGGGTGATGCGGCGCATCCGGCCGTCGTCGGTGGTGCCGGGGGCGGCGCTGAAGCCGAAGCGGGCGCGGGTCTCGATGACCAGGCCGGTCTGCTTCGCGGCCTTGTCGCGGGCGCGCTTGCGGACCAGGGGCTGCCAGCGGCGGCGTACCTCGCGCTCCAGGCGGGCGGAGAGGGCCGGCTTGGGCTGCTTGATCTGATCCTTCACGTACCGCTCGACGGTGCGCCGGGAGATGGCGAGGAGGTCGGCCACGGCCTTGGTCGATTTGAGTTGCTTGACCAGGTACCGGATTTGGGCGCCCGCGGAATTGGGGATGGGGCGGGTGAAGTTCTGCTCGTCGGCGCGGTCGAGGCTGTCGCTGATCTCGGACATGGGTGGCTCTTACTCTCCGTCGGCGGCGGCGTCGTGGCCCTTGATGTGGCGGGCGGGGTTGTGGCGTTCGTCGAGCAGTTGAACGGCCCAGAGGAGGGGTTGGGTGCCCTCGTGCTTGACCATGCCGGGGCTGACCCCGAGGCGGAAGCCACCGGGCAGGGGCTTGCCCTCGGGGGTGCGGGGGAGGAAGTCGAGGGGGCTGGGGCCGTCGGAGAGGTAGACCGCGCAGTCCGAGAGGACGGCGATGGGGTAGAGGTCTGCTGCTGTTGCGAGCTTCTGCATCTTGCGGTGCATGTTGACGCGGGCCGTCGAGATGACGGCTGCGCGGATGTCGGGGCGCCAGGTGGGGCGTTCGAGGGCGGGCCAGCTCTCGCCGGGGCGGTAGCCGGCGCCCTGCGGGCGTTCGCGGAGCTTGCCGATGCCGCCCTTGACGGTGGACTTGATCGCGGAGAGGACCGCGGTCTGGGGGAGGGGGTGGTCGGCGTTGTTCTTGTACTCCGCCATCGCCTGGAGGAAGTCGGAGTCCGTGAGGGACGTGTGGACGCCGAGTTCGGCCATCGTGGCCATGTACGCGTCGCGCAGGCGGGTGTACCAGGCGTCGAGGTACGGGCCGTGTTCCGGGCGGAGCCAGGCCTCGGTGGGCTGGACGGTGAGGCCGAGCTCCTGGGCGTAGGCGAGGGTCGGAGTGGCGTACCAGGCGGGGCCGGTGGGCGGGAGGCCGTGCGGGGTGAAGGGGCTGGGGAGGCGGGGGTCCAGGGCGGCGGCCTCGGCGGAGAGGTCGGCGAGCCAGCAGCCGGGGAGCTTCGGGTCGAAGCGGGGGCCGTCGGTGTGGACCGCGGGGCCGGTGCCGACGAGGAGGCGGTTGGCCGCCGCGGCGAAGGCCATGTTCACGTCGATGCCGACGGCGTGGGTGCGGGTGCACTCGGCGTCGGTGAGGAGCTGGGGATCGCGGATCCAGTCGTACGCCTCTTCGTCGAGGACCTGGTCCGGGGTGCGCTGGTGGGAGCGGGGGTAGAGGGCCGCGACGACCGGGTGCTCGTCGGGGGCCTCCGGGGGAGCGGGGTCGACGGGACGGGTGAGCGAGCCGGGGACCGGGGCGGAGACCCAGGCGTTCGTGGACTCGTCGCGGGCGGCGCGGGTGGGCGGGCGCAGCGCAGTCATCAACTCCAGGCCGGAGACGGCGGTGGAGCCGCGGGGGGTGAGGACGCGGGTCGCGTAGGCGGTGAGGAGATCGGCGAGTTCCGGTGCGGGGAGGTCGGAGGTCGCTTCGCCCCAGGCGCGGGGGTCCAGGGCGCCCCAGGGGAGGATCGCGAGCTGGACGCACTGCCGGCCGGTGGTGGGGGTGGCGGGGCGGTAGATGCGGGGCCACGGGCCGAAGCCTCGGCGGGTCAGCTGCCACTTTGATTTTGTGAGCTGCTTGATGACCGGGTGGTCGTCGGGGAGGCGCAGGCCGCGGCGGTCTTCGAGGACGAGGGGGAGTCCGAGTGCCTCGGTGGCGGCGGGGGTGAGGACGAGGAGGGGGTCGCCGTCCTTGCCGTTGCGGTGGAGGCGGGGGGAGCGGAGGCCGGCGGCGGGGGTGAGGGCCCACTCGATGAGGGCGGGGAGGGTGGTGGGGGTGTCAGGACTGCGCCGTGGGCGGCGTGGGCCTTTCCTGCGCCGTCGAGTACGGCCAGGGGGCCGTTGCCCTCGGGGAGGGGTGGGGGGTGGGCTTGGTGGGGGTGGTGGGGGTGGTGGGGGTGGTGCGGGTAGTGGGGGTGGTGCGGGTGGGGCCCTGCGGGGCTGTTCCCCTCCCCGCCCCTTCCCGAAACTGGGGCTCCGCCCCAGGCCCCGGTTGCGGGGGTGCGGCTTCGGGGCCGGCGGCCCCGGTGTGGGGGGCGGCGTTAACGGCGTTAACGCCGTTAACGGGTGCGGCGGCGCTGGGGGTGGGCCCGGCGCCTTCGGCGCGGGCCTGGGGGGTGGCGGGGTGAGGGGGAGTGGGCTGCGGTGCGGTGGCCTGGCCTGGGGCGGGCTGCCCTGCGGCCGGCGCTGATGCGGTGGCCTGTGGGGCGGCCGTCATCGGCGCGGCAACCTGCGGGGCGGTGGCCTGCGGGGCGGCAACCTGCGGGGTGGTGGCCTGCGGGGCGGCAACCTGCGGGGTGGTGGCCTGCGGGGCGGCAACCTGCGGGGTGGTGGCCTGCGGGGCGGCAACCTGCGGGGTGGTGGCCTGCGGGGCGGCAACCTGCGGGGTGGTGGCCTGCGGAACGGCAGCCTGTGGGGCGGCGGACTGTTCTGCGGCAACTTGCGGGGCGGGGAGCTGCCCTGTGGCAACTTGCCCCGCAGCAGCTTGCGGGGCGGCAACCTGCCCCGCGGCAGCTTGGGGAGCGGCAACCTGCCCCGCGGTGGCTTGCGGTACGGAGAGCTGCCCCGCAGCAACATGTGGGGCAGCAGCCTGCCCGGCGGCAGCGTGGGGGGCGGCAGCCTGCACTGCGGTGGCCTGAGGGGCGGGGGGCTGGGGGGTGTTAACGGCGTTAATGCCGTGGAGGTCTGCCAGGCCGTTGAGGAGGCGGGCGTAGGCGGCGCGCTTCGGGGGGCGGGGGGCCGTGCGGCCCGTTTCCCAGGAGGTGACCGTTTCGCGGCGGACGGACAGGGCCTGGGCGATCTGGTCCTGGCTCAGGCCCGCGGCCTCGCGGAGGCGCTTGCGCTCGTCCGGGTGCGGGAGGGCGTCCTGGGCCGCGGCCTCTTCCAGCAGGGCATCGACCGCGGCGAAGAGCGTGGTCTGTTCGTTTTCGTGCGCGTTGGGCATGGGCACCTCCAGGCGCAGCTTATGCGAACCGCACCATGGAACGCACGTGAAACACACGTGGGGGCGGTGGTGGTCCGGCCGGGCCAACGCCCCCTTCGTGTCGGGGGTGGGGTGGTGGGTCAGATGCGGGTCAGGAGGAGTTCTGTCACCGCCTTCAGGTCGTCCGGGGTGAGGTGGGCCGTGAGGGCGTCCGCGATCGTGTCCGGGGAGTCCGCCGTGATGGTGATGCGGCGGGGGGAAGGGGAGGGGGAGAGGGAGGGGTCGGGCTCGGGGGTGGGGGCCGGGTTCGGACGGGTGCGTTGGCGTGGGGGGTTAACGGCGTTAACGGCTTCCTCTGCGGCGGACGCCTGGTGCTCCTGGGGGAGGCGGCCGATGCGGCGGGCCGGTTCCACCTTGAGTTCGCCGGTCTCGACCTTGTCCTGGAGTTCCGGGGTGAGGTTGAGGAGGGTCAGGCGCTGGGAGACCCAGGCCGGCGTCTTGCCGAGGCGCTTGGCGACCTGGGCCTGGGAGCCGTGGACCTCGACCAGTTCTTGGAGGGCTCGGGCCTGGTCCATGGGGGCCACGTCCACGCGGTGGACGTTGGCGATGAGTGCCGACTCCAGGATGTCCGCCGCCGAGGAGGCGAGGGAGTCGTTGACGTGGATCTGCATGGTGCGAAGGCCGGCGCGCTGGGCCGCGGCCAGGCGCCGGTTGCCGTCGATGACCACGTACGGGGCGCGGCCCAGGCCGTCGGCGTTGCCGGGGTGGGCCTCCATGAAGGCCATGCGGGTGGCGACGGCCAGGGGCTGGAGCTGGCCCCGGACCGTGAGGGACGCGGCCAGCTCTTCGAGCTCCGTGAGGTCCTCGCGGAGGTTGAAGGGGTTGTGGGCGAGGGCCTCGATCGGGACCTCCGAGGGCGGGACCACGCCGGAGGTCGGGGCGCCGGTGGCTTCGGCGATGGCCGCGCGGCGGGAACTGACGCCGACGGGCTGGGCGCGGGCGAAGGAGCTCGAGACTCCGAGTTTGTCGGCCTTGCTCATGAGATCTCCCTTGCGAGGGCGCGCAGGGCGACCGCCTGCTCGCCCTTGGGTGCGTAGACGAACAGCGGCTGCTTCACGCGGACCGCTTCGCGCTGTTCCTTGAGGTCGGGGACGATCGCCACGACCCGCGGATCCTTTATGTCCATCCAGGCCTGGAGGGAGCTGGTTGCGATGTACCCGCGGCGGCCGTCGTAGAGGTTGACGACCAGGCCGAGGTAGTCGATGTCGAGGCTGAGGTCGTCGCGGAGGTCGTTGATCTGGGAGGTGAGGAGGTCGTAGGCGTCAGCCGAGGAGTCCTCCGCCTGGACCACGATCAGCGCGCCGGAGGCTCCCGGCTGTTCGGCGTCGCGGCGGCGGCCGTAGTAGATGGCGGCGTCCATGCTGAGGCCGAGGCTCGGCGGGCAGTCGATCAGGATGACGTCGTAGTCGGCCTCGACGGGGGCGAGGGCCCGTTCGAGCGCGGCCTCGCGGGCGCGGACCGTGGAGAGGCGGACGTCGAGGAGGAAGGCGTCCGTACAGGCCGGGAGGATGTGCAGGCGGTCGCCGAAGTGCTCGTCCGGGATGGGGACGATCAGGTCGGAGAGGGGACCCTTGGCCTCGCCCGCCATGTGGCAGGTGAGGCTGTCGCCGCCGATGGGCAGAGGCTGCCGGCCGAGCTGCTTCGTGAGGTGGCCCTGCGGGTCGAAGTCGACGAGCAGGACGCGCATGCCGAGGCCGGGCAGGTCTTCGAGGTCGACCGGCGGGGCGGACGCGGCGGCTGCGACGGCCTCCGGGGTCGTCTGGTCGCCGTCCTCGACGGCCGAGAGACGGGCCAGTTGGCGGGCCACGCGGACCGGGTGGAGGGTGTCGGGGTCCTCTGCGAGGGCTTCGCCGGTGCCGGCGGTGATGGCGGTCTTGCCGACACCACCCTTCTGGTTGCACACCACGATGCGCCGTACGACCGAGGGCCGCTTCACGGTGGGGGCCGGGTTCATCTCCAGCCAGAGGGAGACGGCTTGGGCGAGTCCCTGGATGAGGGAGACGCCGCGGTCCTTGGAGCCGGTACGGAAGGACTCCCACTGGCCGGCGGGCAGCCAGGTGGAGAAGGACTCGGCGCCGGAGGTGTCGACGGGGGAGGGGGAGGAGGCGAGCGCGTTCCAGTGGGCGATGCCCTGGTGGACGGCGTCCTGGATGTCCACCCGCAACTGGGCGGTGCGGATCTTGAGCTCCTGGCGCAGCCACGGAGGGAGTTTGGAGACGACCTTCTCGCGGTCGCTCGGAGACGAGGGTGAAGTCATGCGAGGGACTTTACTAACGTTCAAGGGTGTTCGTGGGCGCCACGCTTGAGTTTTGCTAACGAAGTGGTGAGGATCGGCCGGGAATCGCCCCCGGGCGGGGGCGGGGTGTTGGGACAGGGCGGCCTCGCACACGCCGTAGTGAGCACCCCCGTGGTTCACCACGGCGCGTGCGAGGCCGCCCTGGACGCGTCGTCAGCCGGCCGTGACCGCAGAGGAGTCCGGGGCCGACAGCCCCAGCTCGGACCGGCACTCGGGCGATCCGGCCGGGTCGAAGCGGGAGATGCGCTCCGCGGGCACGATCCCCGGGAGCAGGAAGTTCCACAGGTCGACGACCCGGGCGTGCAGGTCCTCGCGGCGGGTGCGCACGTGCGAGGTCAACTGGATGCCGGTGAACGCACCGACGATCATGGTCGCCGCGTCGTAGGCGTCGACCGAGGGCAGGACGTCGCCGCGCTCCTGGGCCGGCACGAGGATGCCGTGACAGGTGTCGATCCAGGCGTTGTACGGGCTCGGGTCCGGGTCGGTGAAGGAGCCGAACTCGATGACCAGGCGGATCCCGGCACGGATCCGGACGTTGGAGCGGAGCCCGCACGCCATCCGGTGGGTCAGGTCGATGGCGGTCTGGAGACCCGGCTCCACGATGGCGGGCAGGCCCTCGGAGACCTGGAACTGCTCGTCCATCAAGGTCTGGGCGAGGGCTTCCTTCGATGAGAAGTGGAAGTAGAGGGCGCCCTTGGTGACGCCGGCGTGCCCGACCACGTCCGTGAGGCTGGTGCCGTGGAAGCCGGTCCGGTCGAAGGCGATGGCCGCGCCGTCGAGGATCGCCTGCCGGGTGATCTCGGCTCGTTCCTGCCTGGCCCTCGCCATGCGGATTCTCCCTGGGGTTGCGGTGGTTGGGCGGAACCGGGGAGGTGGTCACCGTGGTTCGGCCGGGATCAATCTAGGCAGATGCGCGGGAAGAAAACCAGTCGGCCAGTACTTTTTAGAGAAGTGGATCATTAACGGCGTTAACGCGGAGGGGAGGCGTGGGTGGCGTTAACGCCGGGGCGGGCATTAACGCCGTTAACGTGTACGGTAGACGCAGTTTAATGGCGGGTGGAGTGTGAGGGGATCCGATGACGGACGCGGACGAGCAGTGGGGCGCGGCCGTTCGGCTGCTCTGGGGGCCGCCGGTGAAGCCGGCGCGCGGGCCCAAGAGGGGGCTCACGCTGGAGGGGATCGCCGATGCGGGGGTCGTCCTCGCGGACGCCGAGGGACTGGCCGGCGTATCGATGCAGGGAGTGGCCGGGCGACTGGCCGTCACGAAGATGGCGTTGTACCGGTACGTGCCGGGCAAGGCGGAGCTGGTCTCACTGATGGTGGAAGCCGCGATGCCGGACCCCTCGGTCCTGGACGACCGTCCGGTGGGGGAGGGCTGGCGCGAGCGGCTGGCGGCGTGGGCGCGGGAGCTGCTCGCCGGATTCCGGGCGCATCCGTGGCTGTTGGAGGCGACGGTCGGGGCGCGGGTGATGGGGCCGGTCGAGGTCGGGTGGATGGAGCGGGCGCTCGCCGCGCTCGACGGGTGCGGGCTGACGGGGGCCGAGTCGATCGACGCGGTGGTGCTGGTGTCGGGGCACGTACGCGGGATCGCGGAGCAGGAGCGGGCGATGGCGGGCGGGGCCGCGGGGGAGGGGCCGGACGCGCAGCTGACGTCGGTGCTCGGGGAGGTGATGCGGGTGCACGGGGAGAAGTACCCGGCGCTCGGGGCCGCGATGGCCTCCGTGGCGGAGGCCGGGGGGCAGGACCAGGCGCTGGACTTCGGGTTGGAGCGGATCCTCGACGGGCTCGGGCTGTTGGTGGCTGAGCGGGCGGGTGGGCGGGCTTAGGCATTAACGGCGTTAACGCCGGCGGGGTGTGCGGTGTGGTGGTGGGGTTGGGCATTAACGGCGTTAACGCCGGAGGGCCTTGCTGGTGTGGGGAGGGCGGGAGGCATTAACGGCGTTAACGGTGGGGTGGCCGGGGGTGGGCGGGCATTAACGGCGTTAACGGTGTGGGGGCTCTCGGGGTGCGGGGGCATTAACGGCGTTAACGCCGGCGGGGTGTGGGGTGTGGTGGTGGGGTTGGGCATTAACGGCGTTAACGCTCGGTGGGTGGTCGGGGGTAGGCGTTAACGGCGTTAACGGCCGGTGGTGTGGGGGCTTGGGTGAGGGGTGGGCGTTAACGGCGTTAATGGTGAGGGGGCTCGGGGGGCGTTGGTGTGGTCGGTGGCGGGTGGAAGGTGCGAGGGCATGGGTGATGTGGAGCAGTGGGCGGTGCCGTTCCGGCTGGATGTGGCGCAGGCCGAGTTGGACGATCTGGGGCGGCGGCTGGAGCTGGCGCGTTGGCCCGATGAGGTGCCGGGGGCGGGCCGGGCGTACGGGATGCCGCTCGGGGAGCTCCGTGAGCTCGCGGGGTACTGGCGTACCGGCTACGACTGGCGGGCCGCCGAGGCTCGGTTGAACGAATGGCCGCAGTACACCACCGTCATCGACGGGGCCCGGGTGCACTTCGCACACCTGCGGTCGCCCGAGCCGGATGCGACGCCGCTGCTCATGACCCACGGGTGGCCGGGCTCCTTCGTGGAGTTCCAGAAGGTCGCCGGTCCGCTGACGGATCCGCGGGCGCACGGCGGGGATCCGGGTGATGCCTTTCATCTGGTGCTGCCGCACATCCCCGGCTTCGCCCTGTCCGGGCCGACCACCGAGCGGGGGTGGGAGTTCAAGCGGGTCGCGCGGGCCTTCGGCGTGCTGATGGAGAGGCTCGGGTACGAGGAGTACGGGGTCCAGGGCGGCGACTGGGGCGCCGCCGTCTCGCGGGAGCTGGGGCGGATCCGGCCCGGGAACGTGCGCGGGGTGCACCTGAACCTGCTCCCCGGCGGCGGTGCCACCGCCGAGCCCCGGCCGGAGGAACTGGCCCCGCTGAGCCCGGCCGAGCGGGAGCGCACGCTTGCCTCCTGGGAGCGGTACCGGGTCTGGGCGCGCGAGCGGCAGGGCTACGCCGACATCCAGGCGACCCGGCCGCAGACGCTCGCGTACGGGCTGAACGACTCGCCGGTCGGGCTGCTCGCCTGGATCGGCGAGAAGTTCGCGGAGTGGGCGGACCCGCGCTGCCCCGTGGATCGCGATCAGATGCTGACCAACGTGACGCTGTACTGGCTGACCGGGACCGCGGGCTCCGCCGCCCGCATCTACTACGAGCGTGCCCACGCCGATTACCAGGGCGCGCCGCCCGAGGTGTCGAGCACCCCGACGGCGCTCGCCGACTTCCCCCGGGACAACTTCGTGCCGCTGCGGCACATCGCCGCGCGGACCGACCGCATCGTGCGCTGGACCTCGTACGAGAAGGGCGGGCACTTCCCCGCGATGGAGGTTCCGGAGCTGCTGGTGGGTGACGTCCGGGCCTTCTTCCGGGCCTTGTGACCCAGGTCGCTTTTGCTCCGTGTCACGTTCCGGGCCGCTCGTCGGTCCCATGGATGACAGCGCGAAGGGCGAGCGGAGAAGGAGACGGCCATGAAGGTTCTGCTGGCGGGTGCGAGCGGGGTTCTGGGACGGCAGGCGGTACGGGCCCTGCGCGCGGCCGGGCACGAGGTCGCCGGTCTCGGCCGGGGCGCCGGGATGGAGGTCCGGGCCGACCTGCTCGACCGTGAGGGCCTGCTGCGCGCCGTGGGCGGGCTCGGCTTCGACGTGGTGGTGCACGCGGCCACGGCCCTGTCGGGCAAGACCATGGCCCGGCACCAGGACATGGCGGCGACGAACGCGCTGCGCACCGAGGGCACCGTCAACCTGCTGGCCGCCGCGCGGGAGACCGGGGCGCGGCGGTTCGTCGTGGAGTCGATGATGTTCGGCTACGGGTACGGGGACCACGGCGGGGCCGTGCTCGGCGAGGACGACGGCTTCGGGCCGCAGGGGGCGAACGTCTGGCTGGAGCGGCACGTGGGCGCGATGCGGACCAAGGAGGAGCTGGCCTTCACCGCCGACGGGATCGAAGGGGTGAGCCTGCGCTTCGGGCTGTTCTACGGAGCCGGTGTCACCGATGTCCAGGTGGTGCCGATGCTGCGCAAGCGGGCCCTGCCCGTGGTGGCGTCGAAGGGGCGGGCGCTGAGCTGGGTCGACGTGGCCGACGCGGCGAACGCCGTGGTCGCCGGCGTGGAGTCGGGACGGCCCGGGCAGGCGTACAACATCGCCGACGACGAGCCGCTGGGCTGGGACGCGCACATGCGGGCGGTGGCCGCGGCGTTCGGGGCGCCCGCGCCGATGACCGTACCGCTGTGGGTGCTGAAGCCGGCTCCGCTCGCGCACACCATCATGAGCACGGATCTGCGGCTGTCGAACGCCAAGGCGGGGCGTGAGCTGGGCTGGGCGCCGACCTACGCGAGCAGCGCGGCCGGGGCGGGTGCGCTTGCGGAGGCCGCGGGGGTGGCGGCAGCATGATCGTTCGTGACCCCTGCTGAGCCCCTCCCGGGAGCCTCTTCGGACGCCCTCGGCCCCTTCACCGCCCATCGCCGGCTGCTCTTCGACGTCGCCTACCGGATGCTCGGCAGCGTCGTCGACGCCGAGGACGTCCTCCAGGACGCGTGGCTGAGCTGGGACCGCGCGGACCGGGCCGCGGTCCTCAACCCGCGGGCCTACCTGGTGCGCACGGTCACCAACCTGTCGTTGAACCGGCTCACCTCGGCCCGTGCCACCCGTGAGACCTACATCGGGCCGTGGCTGCCGGAGCCGCTCCTGACCGAGGCCCTGCCGACCGTGCCCGATGGTGCGGAGGAGGTGGAGATGGCCGAGACGGTGTCGACCGCGATGCTGGTGGTGCTGGAGAGCCTGAGCCCGCTGGAGCGCGCCGTGTTCCTGCTGCGGGAGGTGTTCGGGTACGCGTACGCGGAGATCGCCGAGGTGCTGGGCCGCGCGGAGGCGACCGTACGGCAGACCGGGCACCGGGCTCGCGCCCACGTACAGGCCCGGCGGCCGCGGTTCGCCACCGAGCCGGAGCAGCGCGGCGAGGTGACCCGGCGGTTCCTGGCCGCGTGCGCGGGCGGGGACCTGAACGCGGTGATGGAGCTGCTCGCTCCCGAGGTGACGGCCTGGTCGGACGGCGGCGGCAAGGTGACGGCGGCCCGGCGGCCGCTCCACGGGGCCGACCACGTGGCGCGCTGGCTGCTGGGGATGCTGGCCAAGCCCTCGCTGCAGGCGGTGACCCTGGAGTCCGCGCGGGTCAACGGGGAGGAGTCGGTGGTGTTCGTGTACGGGGGAGTCGCGTGTGCGGCGTTGACCTACGACCTGGACGCGGAGGACGGTCGGGTCGTGAACCTGCGGTTGCAGGTGAACCCGGAGAAGGTGGCGGGGCTGGCGGGTTGGGGGACGGGCGGGGCGGCGTCCGGGATGTGAACGGGTGTGCGGGGCCACCGCGGGGCTGTGATCATCATCCGATGATCGATGAACAGCGGACCCGGCCCGTGCTGGTGGGCGACGAACGTGCCACCCTCACCAGCGTTCTCCAGTGGCAGCGGGACACCCTGATGATGAAGTGCGCCGGGCTGTCGGACGAGCAGCTGCGGCGCCGGGCGGTGGCTCCGTCGGGGCTGAGCCTGCTCGGGCTGGTACGGCATCTCGCGGAGGTCGAGCGCGGCTGGTTCCGCAACGTCGTGGGCGGCGAGGACGTGCGCGGGTACTTCGGGAAGAACGAGGCCGGGGAGTGGAGGGAGTTCCACGTGGACGACGCGGACGTCGCCGGCTCGTTCAAGATCTGGGAGGACGCTTGCGCGCGCTCGCGGGCGATCGTGGACGCGGCCGAGTCCCTGGACGTGACCGGCTCCGCCGACGGTGAGGCGTACTCCCTGCACTACGTACTGGCCCACATGATCGAGGAGTACGCCCGGCACAACGGGCACGCCGATCTGCTGCGCGAGGCGATCGACGGGACCACGGGGGAGTAGGGGCGCCCCGGAGGCCGGGGCCGGGCGAGGCCGGGGGCGGGCGAGGCCGGGGCCGGGCGAGGCCGGGGGCCGGCGCCCGGGCGGGCTAGACGGCGGATGCCGTCGTGCGGTCCACCTCGTCCAGGGCTGCCGCCCAGGGGAAGTGCACCGGGGCGTCCGGGCCGGCCGGGCCGGGGACGAATCCGCCCTCGCCGAACAGGACCTTGGCGCCGGCGCCGCGCAGGACGGCCAGGGACTGGTCGAACTGCGGGTGGGCGGCGAGGGCGGCGTTCGTGCAGGGCATGGTGACGACGGGGGTGCCCTTGCCGATGGCCTCGGCGGCGACCCCGACGACGAAGCGGTCGGTCAGGCCGAGGGCCCAGGCGTTGACGGAGTTGAACGTCGCCGGGGCGAAGAGCAGGGCGTCGGCCGTCGGCCACACGTCGGGCTCGCCGGGCAGCTTGTACTGCCAGCGGACGGGGTGGCCGGTGAGCGCGGCGAGACCGTCGAGGCTGCCGGACAGCCAGTGGGCGGCGGTGGGGGTGAGGCCGAGGCAGACGTCCCAGCCCCGGGACTGGGCGTCCTCGATGACATGGGCCACGTCGAAGACGGGCGGGGCGGCGGAACAGAGCAGGTAGAGGGTCTTCGTCGTGGTCATACCGCAATGTGATCATATTGCTCGACCTGTGGTTGACCCAGGTCACGGCCGGACGCGACGGACCCCCGGGCCGGGTTCGGTCCGGGGGTCTGGGGGCTCGGGGTTCGAGGGTTCGGGGTTCGAGGGCTCGGGGTGAGCGTGCGGGTCAGCCGTTGGAGACGGTCTGCCGGGCGCTGCCCGCGGTGAACGCCTCGAACGCGCCCGAGAAGTCGGTCAGGTCGTTGCCGGCCTGGCCGCCGGGCGCCAGGCCCGCGAAGTCCTGGGGGACGTCTGCGACAGTGCCGGCGACGGAGTCGGCGAGCGGCGGCTCGACGGCCATGGCGGGGGCGGCGACGGCGAGGGCCGCGGTACCGGCGATGAGGGCCGTGGTGACGATGCGCTTGATCATGACCTGGTGAACGACGCGGTCGTACGGGGGTCACCACGGCCACCCGGTTGCCGGAGCACCCTAGACGGCCTGGGTCCGGAGTTCCGTGAGGAAGGCGGACAGCAGGGAGTGCACGACGCCGGGGCGGTCCAGGTGGACGTCGTGGCCGGAGCCGGGGACGGAGACCCCCGTCGTCACGGTGGACGGGTCGGCCGAGTCGAGCATCCGGACGGATTCCTCGGGCGGGATGATGCCCTTCTCCCCGATGACCAGCAGCGTGGGACACCGGACCGCTTGCCACTCCGGCCACCACGCACGGGTGGTGTTCTCCGTGATGGCAGCGACCATCACCGAGCGCTCGAAGCGCGGGTGCCAGCCGTCCGCGCGCTGCTCCAGGCCGGCTGCCCAGGCCTCGCCGTTCAGCCCCTGACCGGTGAGGAAGGTACGCGCCTCGGCCAGGGTGGGGAACGGGAGCGGCCAGGAGTCCAGCCAGCCGCCGATCTGCTCCGGGGTGCCCGGGTCCGCCTGGGCGGCGCCGGCGTCGACCAGCACGAGGCCCCGTACGAGGTCCGGATGGGCGGCGGCGGTGAGCATCGCGGTGTGGCCGCCGAGCGACTGGCCCACCAGGACCGGGCGGTGCAGGCCGAGCTGTTCGCAGACGGCCCGCACGTCCGCGACGTACGCGGCGCGGGAGACGTCCGCGGGGCGGCGCTCGCCGGCTCCGTGGCCGCGCTGGTCCACCGCCACCACGCGGTGGTGCGGGGCCAGGTGCGCTGCGGCCGCGTCCCATTCGCCCGCGTGGCCCGCGAGGCCGTGGAGGAGGACGACGGGGGTGGTGGAGCCGGGGTGGTGGGAGTCCCAATCACGGCAGGTCAGACGGGTGCCGGCTCGGGTGACGGTGCGTTCGGTCCACATCATGCGGAGATCATCCGACATTTCCTCGGTGGGACCGATGAGTTTTCGCGCGGGCCCCGGTCTACCCCTTGTACGTCGCATCGTGTGCCACAGAAGGAAAGAGGACCGTCATGACCGAGCCGGTGAAGGGCCCCGCCAGCTACTTCCCTTCCATCGAGAAGAAGTACGGCCGTCCGGTCGCGGAGTGGCAGGAGCTCATCCGCGCCTCGCCGCTGACCAAGCACATGGAGCTCGTCGGCTGGCTCAAGAGCGAGCACGGGATCGGGCACGGGCACGCCAACGCGCTCGTGAAGCACACGCTCGCCGAGCAGGAGCAGTAGGGGAGACCGGCCGGAGGGGGCCGTGGACGCAGGCGTATGCGGTTGAGCTTCTCGGCGATGTTCCGTCTCAGCCGTGGGGCGTTGACTGGTTCCCATGACGAAGACAACGCAGCAGACGCAGAACGACACCACCCTCCGCACGCTGGTCATCGGCGGCACCGGCAAGACGGGCCGGCGCGTGGCAGAGAAGCTCACCGCCCTCGGCCGTCCCGTCCGCATCGGGTCGCGCTCCGGTGAGCCGGCCTTCGACTGGAACGAGCCCGCGAGCTGGGGACCGGCCCTGGAGGGCGTGGACCGGGCGTACGTCACGTACTACCCCGACCTCGGCTTCCCCGGCGCCGCCGAGCACGTCGGAGCCTTCGCCCGGGCGGCGGTGGCCGCCGGGGTCCGCCGGCTCGTGCTGCTCTCGGGCCGCGGCGAGGAGGCGGCGCAGCGGAGCGAGGAGGCGCTGAAGGAGTCCGGGGCCGACTGGACGGTGGTGCGGGCCGCCTGGTTCAACCAGAACTTCGACGAGAGCTTCTTCCTGGAGCCGGTGCTCGCCGGTGAGATCGCCCTGCCGACGGCCGACGCCGTCGAGCCGTTCGTCGACACCGAGGACATCGCCGACGTGGTGGTGGCCGCGCTGACCGAGGACCGGCACATCGGCCGTACGTACGAGCTCTCCGGCCCGCGGCTGCTCAGCTTCGCCGATGTCGCGGCCGAGCTGTCGAAGGCGACCGGGCGCGAGATCGCGTACGTCCCGGTCTCGAACGAGGCCTACCGGGCGGTGCTGCGGGAGAACGGGCTGCCGGAGGAGTTCGCCGAGCTGTTCACGCTGATCCTGGACGGGCGCAACGCGCACCTGGTGGACGGGGTCGAGGAAGTGCTGGGCCGCAAGCCGCGGGACTTCTCGGACTTCGCGCGGGAGGCGGCGGCCCGCGGCGTCTGGGACGTGTAGGGAGTGGGCGGTCAGGGACCGGGTGATGGGGGAGGACGGGCGCAACACGCACCTGGTGGGCGGGGAGCGGGTGGGGAGAATGGGCCGATGGATACGCTGACGGCTCTGCTCGAAGGCCCCAAGGCCACATCGGCCTTCCTCATCAAGTGCGTGTTCGATCCGCCCTGGTCGGTCCGGATCGAGGACCGGGCCCCGCTGTCGGTGATGACGATGGTGCACGGGTCGGCCTGGCTGCTGCCCGACGGGGGCGAGCCGGTGCTCGTCGCGCCGGGTGAGGCGGCTCTGGTGCGGGGACCGCTGCCGTACACCCTCGCCGATGCCAAGGACACGCCCCCGCAGATCAGGGTGGGTCCCGACCAGCGGTGCAGCAGGGTGAACGGCGGGGAGGACGTGTCGGACTCCATGGCCTTCGGGGTACGGACCTGGGGTGCGCCGGAAGGCTCGGTGGTGCTGCTGAGCGGCACCTACCAGGACCCGGGCGAGATCGGCAGCCGCCTGCTCACCGCGCTGCCTCGGGTGCTGGTCGCCCCGGTGGACCCCACGCTGGTCGGGCTGCTGGGCTTGGAGATCTCCCGTACGGAGCCGGCCCAGGAACTCGTCCTGAACCGGATCCTGGACCTGCTGCTGATCGGGGTCGTACGCGGCTGGCTCGCGGAACGCGGCGGCGCCGAGAACGACCCGGTCACCGGCCCGGCGCTGCGGCTCCTGCACGAGAACCCGGCCTACGGCTGGACCGTGGAGTCGCTGGCCCGCAAAGTCGGCGTCTCGCGGGCCGCGTTGGCCCGCCGCTTCACCGAACTGGTCGGCGAGCCCCCGATGTCCTACCTCACGGGGTGGCGGCTGGCGCTGGCGGCGGACCTGCTGCGCGACCCGTCCATGACGCTCGCCTCGGCCGCACACCGGGTCGGCTACGGCTCGGCGTTCGCCCTCTCGACGGCCTTCAAGCGGGTACGGGGGGTCAGCCCGCGGGAGTACCGGGCGGGGACGGCCTCGGCCGCCCCCGCGGGGTAGGGGGGTAGGGGGGAGTGGTGGGCTCAGGGGATTACAGGTGTGCGAGGTCGAGAACGGCCACGGTTTCGCCGTCGCTCTGTTCGCCCGTCGGGCGGAAGCCGAGGGAGAGGTAGAAGGGTTCGGGGGTGCCGGGGCCCGGGTGCCAGGTGACGTAGGCGTGGGAGGCGCCCCGGCGGCGGAGTTCGGCGGTGACCGCCGTCACCGCGAAGCGGCCGTAGCCCTTGGACTGGTGGGCGGCCGAGATGTTCAGGCGCCAGAGGCCGGAGCGGATGTCCCTCGGGTCCTCGGCCGGGTTCCAGGGGATGTCGAGGAAGGCCATGACGAAGCCGACGACCTCGTCGCCGTCGACGATCGCCCTGGGCCAGGCCGTCTCGCCGTGGGCGTAGGCCTCGGCCAGCGACTTCACGACCGGGGAGACGAGGTGCTCCTGGTCGGGGCGGACCGACAGCGCGCAGACGGCGGCGAAGTTGCCGGGGGTGACCGGTGCGAGGCGCAGGGAGGCGGCGGATGTGCTCATCCGGGCAGCCTACGTGTGCGCTACATGCGAGTTGGCGGGGGCTGTGCGGCACGGAGGATTCACGGGCCGGATAGCGCCGGTGATGGCACGATCAACAGCCGTCGGGGGGCGGTGGGAGCTTCCCGGATTCGGATTTCGACTCATATACGGGGGCACAGCTGATGGGAACCACCGGTACGAGACTCTCCACCGCACTGCTCGTCCTGTCGACCGTCCTGGTCGGCCTGATGGCGGGGCTGTTCTTCGCCTTCGACGTCTCGGTGATGCCGGGACTGGCGAAGACCGACGACCGTACGTACGTCACGGCGATGCAGAGCTTCAACGCCGTCATCGACGGCAATCCGCTCTTCGGGACGGTCTTCGTCGTCACGCTGCTCGCCGCCTTCGCCGCGGCGTTCGTCGAGGCGCGCGCCGGGCGCCGTACGGTCGCGCTGTGGGCCGCGGTGGCCGCGGCGGCGTACCTCGTCGTGCTCGTCGTCACCTTCGCGGTCAACATTCCGCTCAACAATGAGCTCGCCGACGTGGGTGACGCCGCGAAGCTGACCGACTTCTCGGTCGTCGAGAAGTTCAAGGGCGCCTGGGAGACGGCGAACATCGTGCGCACCCTGCTCTGCGCGGCGGCGCTGACCGCACTGGCGCGGGCGCTCGTACTGTACGGGCGGGCGACGGGGGCGACGGGAGCGGCCGGCGGCGTCCGGGCGCGGGCGCTGAGGGCCTAGGCGGCCGCCAGGAGGGCCCAGGACTGGCAGGCCAGGGCGGCCGTGCACAGGGTGGTACGCCAGCGGTTGGCGGGTACCCACTTCTTCTCGAACGCCGCGCGCACGGCGGCCGGATCCGCGATCCGCTCGGCGGGGCCGGCCGCCTCCAGTGCGTTGTTGAGGGGGATGTTCACCCGGCCGGTGACCGCGACGGCGAGCACGTAGAGGACGAGGGCGGCCGCCAGCGCGGGCAGCGGCGCGTGCTCGCCGGCGGGCAGGTGCAGGGCCAGGGCGAGGCCGGTGAACAGGAGCGCGCCCAGGAACGCCAGTATGAACCAGCCATTGATGATGGACGTGTTCACGCGCTGCATCACGGAGATCAGGGTCCGGTCGTCGGATCGCTTCAGCGCCGGCATCACCGAGACGTCGAACGCGAAGAAGAGGCCCGCCATCAGGCCTGTGGTGAGCGTCGCGGCGACGAGGGCGGCGACTCGTGCGATGTCCATATGGCCTGTCTATGTCCTGCCCCGTGGTTCTGTCCATGGTGGAGCGCGCGTCGAGTCATCCATGGTGGAGTGGGCGCCGATGAGAGCAGGCCGGAAAGGCTCGTGGCCGTGGTCGGCTGGAGGGGTACCCTCCGGCTGGGGACTGTGTTCGGATGTTAGTTTCCGCCATGCGGAATTCTGCTCCGAAGCTTCGAGCCGCATCTCGGGGCCGGTCCCCACATCGAGACCTGGAGGAACAGACCGTGACGGACCCCAAGGACCCGCAGGGCCGGCTGGACGCGCTGCGCGCCGACATCGAGCGCCGGAACCCCGCCCAGCCCGAGTTCCACCAGGCTGTACGGGAGGTCCTGGACACCCTGGCCCCCGTGTTCGCGGCGCGTCCCGAGTACGCGGAACCGGGTGTGGCCCTGCTGGAGCGGCTCGTCGAACCGGAGCGGCAGATCATCTTCCGGGTGCCGTGGACCGATGACCGCGGTCGCGTCCACGTCAATCGTGGCTACCGCGTCGAATTCAACAGCGCGCTCGGCCCGTACAAGGGCGGCCTGCGCTTTCACCCGTCCGTGGACATCGGCGTGGTGAAGTTCCTCGGCTTCGAGCAGATCTTCAAGAACGCGCTGACCGGGCTCGGCATCGGCGGCGGCAAGGGCGGCAGCGACTTCGACCCGCACGGGCGGTCGGACGCCGAGGTCATGCGCTTCTGCCAGTCCTTCATGACCGAGCTCTACCGGCACATCGGTGAGCACACGGACGTGCCGGCGGGTGACATCGGTGTGGGCGGGCGTGAGATCGGCTACCTGTTCGGTCAGTACCGGCGCATCACCAACCGCTGGGAGGCCGGCGTCCTGACCGGCAAGGGCCAGGGCTGGGGCGGCTCGCTGATCCGTCCGGAGGCCACGGGCTACGGCAGCGTGCTGTTCGCCGCCGAGATGCTGGCGGTCAAGGGGCTGTCGCTGGACGGGCTGGCGGCGGTCGTTTCCGGCTCGGGCAACGTCGCGCTGTACACGATCGAGAAGCTGCAGCAGCTGGGGGCGAACCCGCTGACGGCGTCCGACTCCCAGGGGTACGTGGTCGATGAGAAGGGCATCGACCTCGCACTGCTGAAGCAGATCAAGGAGGTCGAGCGCGGGCGCGTGAGCGAGTACGCGCAGCGTCGCGGGCCGTCGGCGCGGTTCGTGCCGGGCGGGCGCGTCTGGGACGTGGCGGCGGAGGTCGCCTTCCCGTCGGCCACGCAGAACGAGCTGACCGCCGATGACGCGCGGACGCTGATCGCGAACGGGGTCAAGGCGGTGTCGGAGGGCGCGAACATGCCGACCACGCCGGAGGCGGTGCACCTGCTGCAGGCGGCCGGGGTCTCCTTCGGGCCGGGCAAGGCGGCGAACGCGGGCGGGGTCGCGGTCAGCGCGCTGGAGATGGCGCAGAACGCGGGGCGCGTGGCGTGGAGCGCGGAGCGGGTCGAGGCGGAGCTGGCGGGGATCATGCGGGACATCCACGCGGTGTCGTACGCGACCTCCGAGCGGTACGGCTCCGCCGGGGACTATGTGACCGGGGCGAACATCGCGGGGTTCGAGCGGGTGGCGGACGCGATGCTGGCGCAGGGGTTGATCTGACGCGCTGACGCGCGTCGTCCTGGCGTGTTGGCGTGTTGGCGCGTTGGCGTGCTGAGGGGCGGGGCGGGGTGCGGGGTGCCGGTCGTGGGTGGTGCTGCGTGAGGTTGTCCCCGACCCGCCCTTCCTCCGTTCCCCGGGGCTCCGCCCCGGACCCCGCGCCTCAAACGCCGGCGGGGCTGTGGGGTGGGTCCGCCCCGGACCCCGCGCCTTGAGCGTCGGCGGGGCTGTGGGGTGGGTCCGTCCCGGACCCGGCGCCTTGAGCGTCGGCGGGGCTGTGGGGTGGGTCCGTCCCGGACCCGGCGCCTTGAGCGTCGATGTGGCCGGGATCGAACGTAGGGTGGCGCGGTTGGATGTGATCGGACTGCGTAGGGGGATCAGTGCTGACCGCGCTCACCGGGGTGTATGGAGACCGGCCCGATGCCCTGCGGGTGGCCGGGCGGGAGGCCTCCTATGAGGAACTGCTCGGCGCGGCTCGTGCCGTGGCCGGCGATGTCGCCGGGGCGCCCGCCTTCGCGGTGACCGCGACGGCCTCGCTGGAGACCGTCGCCGCCGTGGTCGGCGGGATGCTGGCCGGGGTGCCCTTCGTACCGCTGCCGCCCGATGCGGGGCCCGCCGAGCGGGAGCACATCCTGCGGGACTCCGGCGCGGTGCTCGTCGATGTGGACTTCGCACGGCGTGGCGGGGGCGGTGGCGGGGATTTGGACGGGGCGGTGGCCGGGCCCGGGCGGCCGGCGCTGATTCTCTACACCTCCGGGACCACCGGCCCGCCCAAGGGGGTCGTTCTCACCGCCGAGGCCGTGGCCGCCGATCTCGACGCCCTCGCCGAGGCCTGGCAGTGGAGCGCCGAGGACACCCTCGTGCACGGGCTGCCGTTGTTCCATGTGCACGGGCTGGTTCTCGGGGTGCTCGGCGCGCTGCGGACCGGCAGCCGTCTCGTGCACACCGGGCGGCCCACCCCGGAGGCCTACGCGGAGGCCGGGGGCAGCCTGTACTTCGGGGTGCCGACCGTGTGGTCCCGCATCGCGGGGGCGCCGGCGGCGGCCGCCGCGCTGGGCGGGGCCCGGTTGCTCGTCTCCGGCAGTGCCGCGCTGCCCGCGCCGGTCTTCCGGGACCTGGAGCGGCTGACCGGGCTGCGGCCCGTGGAGCGGTACGGGATGACCGAGACGCTGATCACCGTGAGCGGGCGCGCGGGCGGGGAGGTGCGGCCCGGTACGGTCGGCACCCCGCTCCGGGGGATCCGTACGCGGATCGCGGCGGAGGACGGCGCGGAGATCGGCGAGCTCCAGCTCACCGGGCCGACGCTGTTCTCCGGGTACCTGGGCCGGCCCGAGGCCACGGCCGCCGCCTACACCGAGGACGGGTGGTTCCGTACGGGCGACATCGCGGCCGTCGACGAGGCCGACGGGGTCCACCGGATCGTCGGCCGGGCCTCCATCGACATGATCAAGTCGGGGGGCTACCGGATCGGCGCCGGTGAGATCGAGAACGCGCTGCTGGACCACCCCAAGGTGAGCGAGGCGGCGGTGGTGGGACTGCCGGACGCGGATCTGGGGCAGCGGATCGTGGCCTTCGTGGTGGCCGAGGGCGTCACCGGGCCGGAACTGACGGACTTCGTCGCCGCGCACCTGTCAGTGCACAAGCGGCCGCGCGAGGTGCGGTTCGTGGCGGCGATCCCGCGCAATGCGATGGGCAAGCCGCAGAAGAAGCTGCTGCTGGGCGACGCCTGACGGTGCGTGGTCAGGGCGTGTCGCGGGGCACCAGGTGGCGGGCCAGGACCTCCAGGGCCCGGGTCAGCTCCGGCAGTCGTTCCGCCTCGGTCTCGCCGAGGGCGCGGGCGAGGGCGTCCTCGACCTTGGACGCCCCGGCGGCGCGTACGGCGGCCACGCGCGCGGAGGTGCCGGGGGCCTGACGGACCAGTGTGCGGCGGCGGTCGGCCGGGTCGGGCGAGGTCTGCACGGAGCCGGCCTCGCGCAGGCGGGCGACGGCGCCGGAGACCTGGCTCTGCGGGAGGCCCGTGCGCTGGGCCGTCTCGCCGACCGTGGTGTCGGGGTGTGCGCGTCGGGGTCCGGGTCAGGGCGTCCACGTCGAGGGTGTCCTCGGCGATGGCCGTGAAGTCGTGCTCGATGAAGCAGCCGAAGTTGGCACGCCGTCGCTCGTCCAGGGGTTGCGGGGTCAGTCCCGGCTCCGCGTCGCGCCGCGAGAGGTCGATGGCGGCCCTCCTGGACACGGAGATACGGGTCTTCCCGGGCGGCCACAACGGCAACACCACGCACCCCCGGGGCTATGCGGAGCGGCTGCGCAGCCTGCTGGCTCCGGCCGGAGCGTAGGCGCTCGGGAAAAGGGCAACGGGCCTTTCGGGCGGGGCAGGTAGCTTGCTCGCATGGACAAGACGTCTGATCAGGTCAGGACCGATCGGCGGGCTCTGATAGCCGCCGGAGTGACCGTGGTGCTGTGGGCTTCCGCGTTCGTTTCGATCCGCTCGGCGGCCGCGCACTTCGGGCCCGGAGCGCTCGCGTTCGGACGCTTGCTGACCGCCTCGGTCGCGCTCGGGCTGGTCCTGGTCGTCAAGCGGGTGCCGCCGCCGCCGAGGCAGGCGTGGCCCGGGATCCTGGTCTCGGGTGTGCTCTGGTTCGGGCTCTACATGGTGACGCTGAACTGGGGCGAGCAGCTCGTGGACGCCGGTACCGCGGCCATGATCGTCAACATCGGCCCGATCGTGATCGCGCTGCTCAGCGGCTGGCTGCTGAAGGAGGGCTTCCCGCCCCTGCTGTTGGCGGGCATGGCGGTCTCCTTCGCCGGAGCGGTGCTGGTCGGACTGTCCACCTCGAACGGCGGGTCCGCCTCGCTGGGAGGGGTCCTGCTCTGCCTGGTCGCCGCGCTCACGTACGGGGCCGGGGTGGTCGCGCAGAAGCCGGCGCTGGCGTACGCGAGCCCGATCCAGGTGACCACGTACGGCTGCTTCGTCGGTACGGCCGTCACCCTGCCCTTCGTCGGGCAGCTCGTCGACCAGCTTCCCGGAGCTCCGCTCGCCGCCGTCCTCAACATGCTCTACCTGGGGCTCTTCCCGACCGCGCTCGCCTTCACCACCTGGACGTACGCGCTGTCGCGGACCACCGCGGGGAAGATGGGCGCGACCACCTACGCGGTGCCCGCCGTCGTGGTGCTCATCGCGTGGATCGCCCTCGACGAGGTCCCGGCCGCGCTGACCCTGCTCGGCGGTGCGGTCTGCCTGGCCGGGGTCGCGGTCTCCCGGAAGCGGCGGAGTCCGGCCTAGGGCGTCTCCCGGTGCCAGTCCGCGTCCACGTAGCCGAGGGTGCGGTTCATGGCGATGGCCGAGGTGTTCGCGGGGTGGTGCATCGTGCGGATGACCGGGGCCGCGTGGTGGTCGGCGAAGGCGATGCCGAGGGTCTTCATGGCGAGGGAGATGCCCCGGCCCCGGGCGCCCCGCTCGGGGATGTCGGCCGAGCACTCCTTGTTCAGCTCGTAGAGCCTGCGGCGCGCGTCCTCTGCGTCGCCGAGCCGGGCGAGGGTCGTGAAGCTGAAGCCCTCCGCACGGCACCGGTCGACGTACGGGGTGAACCGTGCGGAGTCGAAGGTGCGGACCGTGAGTTCGAGACGGACCCAGGGGACGCTCACGCGAGGCGCAGGTCCACGAAGGGCACGGTGTCGCCGGGCAGGACGTAGCGGTCGAACTCGATGAAGCCCGCCCGATGAGCAAAGCTCAGGCCCTCCGGGTTGGACGCGAGGACCACGGTTTCGATCACCTCGGCGCCGAGGGACCGTGCCTGGGCGAGTGCGTAGGAGTACAGCTCGCGGCCGAAACCCCGTCCCCGGTACGCGGGCAGGACGCGTGTGATCACCGTGGCGGTCGTGGAGCCGGCGGCGGGGACCCGCAGCGTCGTGCATCCGACGAGGGCGTCGCCGAGGTGCGCGATGTGCAGGACGTGGCGTGCGGAGCGCTCCCGTACGTCTTCCAGGGAGAGGAGGGCCGTCGGGATGACCGTGTTGTGGACGTGCTGCCAGTCGCTCAGGGCGGCTTCGGAGGTGGCGTCCACCGCCTGGATGTGAAGACCGGAAGGCGGCGGCGGGGTGTCCTGCGCGGCGGCGTCGAGGAGGATGCGGGCCAGGGCGGACGGGGCGGAGAACATCGGCCAGTGGCCCGTGTCCAGGGTGACCCACTGCCAGTCCGGGCCGGTGGCCAGGAGCTTCGCCACGTCGGGATGGGGTTCGGCGCCGTCCAGCAGGCATTTGACGTAGGTCGCGGGGAGCTCGGAGAGGGGGTGGGTCAGTACGGCCGGTTCGGTGAGCGTGGCGCCCGGGTGCGGGGTCGCGCCGGCGAGGAGCCGGGCGGTCTGCTCGTCCGTGAGGCCCTGGCCCTCGCAGTCGGCGGCCTGCAGGGGAGGCCAGAAACCGTCGTTCGCGGCGATCGAGGCCTCTACGGCGGAGCGGCCGTCGAGCCAGCCGGAGACGAAGGATCCGTGGGGAGTGGGGACGTTGGCGTCGACGAAGACCACCCGGTTCAGGCGGGCGCCGATCCGCTCTGCGGCCTGGCCGACCGGGATGCCGGAGTAGCTGTGGCCCACGAGGACCACATCGCGCAGACCGAGCTCGTCGATGGCGTCGACTATGTCCGTGACGTGCGTCTGCTGGCCGGCTGGGATGCCCTGCTTGTCCGCGAGGCCGGACAGGGTCAGGGCGTGGACCTCGTGGTCGCCGCCCGTGCTGCGCAGTGCGGTGCGGAGTTCGGCGGCCACCTCGTCCCATGCCGCTGCTCCCAGCCAGGCGCCTGCCACCAGTACGAATTCAGTCATGACCGTACGTTAATCGAAACATTGACCGAACTGGATGTCGGCCGTGAGGGGCAGGTGATCGCTGGACGTGGCGGGGAGCGTGCGGACGCCGGTGACGGTGCCCGAGCGGGCCAGGATCTGGTCGATCCGGGCCAGGGGGAAGGCCGCGGGCCAGGTGAAGGCGAAGCCGGTGGCTTTGGCGGTGGCCGGGGTGGGTGTTCCCTTTGCCGCCAGGGCGGTGCGGATGGGGGCCAGGCCGCGGTCGTCGGCGGTGCCGTTGAGGTCTCCGAGCAGGACGACGCGGTCGGCGGGTTCCGCGGCGAGGACGGAGCAGAGGAGGACGGCGCTCTCGTCGCGGCGGGCGGAGCCGAAGCCGGAGGCGCCGAGGCGAAGGGAGGGGAGGTGGACGACGTAGACGGCGACTGGCCCACCGGGGGTGGCGGCGGTGGCGCGCAGGGCGCGGTTCCAGTGCGGGTCTCCGGCGAGGGCCGACGGCTTGATGTCGACGGGGCGGACGTCGGTGAGCGGGTACGTCGACCAGAGGCCGACCGTGCCGTGGGTGGCGTGGTGGGGATAGTCGGCGCCGAGGGTCGCGGTGAAGGCCGTGATGGCGGTGGGGGTGAGTTCCTCGACGGCGATGAGGGTGGGGTGCGGGGCGGCGAGGGCCTTGGCGGTGTGGGAGGGGTTCTGGTTCTCGTCGCTGATGTTGTGCTGGACGGTGGTGAGGGTGGGAGGAGCAGTGTGAGGGGGGTGGGTTGAGTGGGCGGTGGGTGTGGGGGTGGCGGCGTGGGGGAGGAAGGCGCCGAACTGGACCAGCCAGGCGGCGGTGGGGAGCAGGAGGGCCAGGGCGGTGGCCGCGGAGCGGCGTCTTAGGGCCAGGGCGAGGAGGAGGGGGACGGCCAGGCCGAGCCAGGGGAGGAAGGTTTCCAGCAAGCTGCCGGGGTGGCCGGGGGTGTTGGGGACGAGGGAGGGGCGGGCGAGGAGCGCGGCGAGGAGTACGGAGAGGAGCGCCGGGAGGGCCGCGGTGCGGCTGGGTGCGGGCCAGGGGAGGAGTCGGGGGCGAGGGCGAGGGCGAGGGAGGAGGGGGTGGGGGTCGGCGGTGGGGGCCGGGGGTGGGCTGGGGGGCGGGCCCGCGGGTGCCTGGGTCATGGGGCCGTTCCTGCCTGTTCCGTTGGGAGTGCGGGGTGTGGCGTGTGGCTGGTACGACGACGTCGGGGGTGGGGGCCCGGTTCCCGTGGGGTGTGCGGGCGGGAGTCGGCTGGCCGGGTCCGTGTGGGGACGGGGTCGTGCGGGGCAGCTCTGTGGGGCCGTTCCCCCACCCCGCCCCTTCCCGAAACCGGGGCGCTGCCCCGGGCCCCGTTCGGGGCGCTGGCCCGGCGGTTTGGGGGCTCTGTGCTGGGTCTCGGTGGGGGGTGGGGTGAGCGGTTGTGTTGGGGTGGGGTGGTTGGGTGGGGGTTGGTTGTGTTGGACAGGGGAGTGTTGTGTTGTGAATGCCTCGGGATTGGCGTCGTCGGGCGGTAGGGCGGTCGTGGGGTTGGGGGCGCTTGTGCCGTTGACGCGGCCCGGGTGGGTCGACGCGGGGCGGCAGTTGCTCGCTGGGCTCGAGCTGGCCGTGCGCGAGGTCAATGACGCGGGAGGGATCGGTGGGCGGCCGCTGGAGCTCCTGGTCCGGGACACCGCGGCCGATCCGGAGCGGGCCGCGGCGGCCGTGGAGGAACTCGCCGGTCTGGGTGTGGCCGCCGTGGTGGGGGAGTACCACAGTGTCGTCGCCCGGGCGGCGGCCGCGCGGGCCGATGCGCTCGGCGTGCCGTTCCTCTGCTCCTCCGCGGTGCTCGACGCGCTCGTCGAGGAGCCGACCGAGTGGGTCGCGCGGCTGGCCCCGGCCCAGTCCCGTGGCTGGCGGGCGTACGCGGAGTTCCTGTTGGGGGCGGGGCACGGCCGGATCGCCGTGGCGACCCAGCCGAGCGTGTACTGGGCTTCCGGGACCGCCATCCTGCGGGAGTGCTTCGCCGCCCGCGGCGGTGATGTCATCGAGATCGATGTGCAGGGGGCCGGTGCCAGTGCCGAGGAGCTGTGCGACAGGCTCGTTGAGGAGGGGATCAGTGCGCTCCTGCTGCTGGTCGGGTATCCGGAGCCGGCGGCGGTGATCGTCAGGGCCGTACGGGGCGACCGGCGGCTCGGGGAGGTCCTGATCGGGGCTCCGGCCGGACAACCGGAGTTCGCCGGATGGGCCGGGGCGCTGGGAGCGGACGGCGCCGGGATCCCGTTCCTGCGCTATCTGCCCGAGCGGCTCGGGCCGCTCGGCGAGCGGGTGGGGAAGGAGCTCCGCGAGCAGCTCGGCGAGGAACCCTCGTTCGTGGCCTTCGAGGGCTGGGACAGCGTCACCGTCCTCGCCGAGGTGCTGCGTTCGTACGGTACGAACCGGGCGGCCGTCGCCGGGGCGTGGCCGCGGGTGGAGGTCGAGGGCACCCGTGGGCCGATCCGGTTCTCCCGGACACCGGGGATCGGCGTCTGGCAGTGGGCCTGGGCACCCGTGCGTGTGGTCGACCGGGATCCGGCGGACCGTACCGGTCGCTTTCGGATCCTCCACGGAGAGGGCGGGGACGCTCGCTGATCCGGGCGGCCGGCGGAGTTCTCAGGCGCGGGCCAGGTGGGCGCGGTACCAGGGGGCGGCCGCGGGGATCAGGGAGAGGGGAGTAGGGGTGGGGCGCAGGCCGGTCAGCCGCCAGATGGAGTCGGCGCGCTGGTGGTAGTCGCGGGCCAGCAGGGAGAACTGCCGCTCCGTCACCCGGCCCGGGCGCACGCGGAGCTGTTCCAGGCAGCGGTTCCACGACCACTCCTCCCGCACCTCCGGCAGGATCCCCTCGGCGGCCAGGGCCGACACGAGGCCGGCGCTGGTCACCGCGGCGGGGTGGCTCGCGTGGTGGATCCCGCCCGCGACGGGGCCCGGGGCCGTGGCCAGGGTGTCGATCAGGCGGGCCAGCTCGCCGACGTCGATCACGGACAGCAGCGCGCGGCCGCCGTCCCAGCTGGCCGGGACCCGGTCGATCAGCTCGGCCAGGGCCGGGACCACCCAGCGGTCACCCGCGCCCAGCACCAGGCCCGGCCGCAGGACGGTGCCGCCGGCGGCCAGCACCGGGGCCTCCGACGCCAGCCGGGTGCGGCTCGCGGCGGACACCGGATCCGGGGCCACCTCGTCGACCTCGATCCCGCGGTGCGGGAGGTTCCCGTAGACCGCGGCCGTGGACAGGTGGACGATCCGGCGCACCCCCGCCCGCACGGCCTCCGCGAGGAGGGCCGCGCCGCCCAGGACGTTGACCGTGTGGCAGCGCTCCTCGTCCCGCCCGATGTAGGAGGCCAGGTTCACCAGCGCGGCCGCGCCCTCGCAGACCCCGCGCAGGGAGCCGGGATCGCCGAGGTCCGCACGGACCCACTCCACGCCTTCGCGCTCCGCACCGGGGGTGCGGGCGAGGGCCCGCACCAGGACGCCGGGACGGCGGGCCAGGGCGTCCAGTGCGGCCGAGCCGATGAAACCGGTGGCTCCCGTCAGGACGATCACCCGGGGTCTTTCCGATATCTGCATGGGGCGATTTTATCGGCGCGGGCCCGGTCCGGACGGGGGCTCCGACGGGCCCGTACAGCTCTTCTTCTCTTCTTCGCCCCGGGGTTCCGTCGTGTTCCGCCGCGTTCCGCCGCGTCCCGGTTGCGCGGGCCGACGTCGTCGGGCCGAGCGGTCAGCGGGCGGTCCAGCCGCCGTCCACCGGGACGGTCGCGCCGACGACGAAGGACGCCTGGTCGCTCAGCAGCCATGCGGCCGCGTGCGCGATCTCGCGCGGGTCCGCCGTACGCGGCAGCGGGGCCCTGGTGTGCAGCTGCTCCTCGATGCCGGGGTTCAGGTCGAACCACTGGGCCATCATCTCGCTGCGCGTGGTGCCGGGAGCGATGGCGTTGACCCGGACGCCCTGGGCGGCGTACTCGGCGGCGGCCTTCGTCAGGCCGATGACGGCGTGCTTCGCCGCGATGTACGCGGCGGCCGCCGGAGTGCCGACCAGGCCCGCGACGCTGCTGTTGTTCACGATCGCCCCGCCACCCGGCAGCATCGCGGCGATCTCGTACTTCATGCAGTTCCACGTGCCACGGACATTGGTGGCCATGACGGCCTCGAAGTCCGCGTCCTCGGTGAGGTGCAGCGGTGCGGGCACGGTGCCCAGCCCCGCGTTGTTGAAGGCGGCGTCCAGGCCCCCGAAGAGCTCCACCGCCCTGTCCACCGCAGCCTCGACCTCTTCGGCGCGGGCCACGTCGGCGACCGCGTAGGCGGCGGTGAAACCCCGGTCCGTCAGCTCGCGGGTGAGCGCGGCCAGTTCCTCCTCGCGCCGGGCGGTGAGGAGCACCGAGGCGCCGTTCTCGCAGAACACCCGGGCGGCGGCCGCCCCGATGCCGCTGCTGGCGCCGGTGATCAGGGCGCGCCTGCCCACGAGGAGGCCGGTCTTTTGCGTCATGGCGAGTCTTCCGTCTTCCATCTGAATGTCTTTCGTCCGCCGCAGTCCGGCGGGTTCTTCGGGGAAGGGCCGCCCCGGCACTATTGGCTGGAAATAGACCCGCTGCGGGCGCTGGACGGGCCCAGCATCACGGGAACCGTGCGGTGGCCGTTCGAAACGAACGAGAACTTCGGCCGGAGTTCATCGGCCGGCACGGCCAGGGCGATGTCGGGGAACCGCTCGAAGAGCGCCGACAGCGCGATGGCGACCTCCATGCGGGCCAGGTTCACGCCGAGGCAGTGGTGGGCCCCGTACCCGAACGACACGTGATCGGCGCGGGTGTCGCGGGTGATGTCGAAGAGGTCCGCCCCGGCTCCGTGGTGGAGGGGGTCGCGGCCCGCGCCGGCGAAGCAGATGACGATCGCGTCGCCCTGCGGGATCCGCACGTCGTCGTCGATCTCGATCGTCTCGACGGCGTAGCGCAGGATGCTGTGCGCGCCGGGCGGGTCCACGCGCAGGGACTCGTCGATGACGTCCTCCCACGAGGCCTTGCCGTCCCGTACGAGCGCGAGCTGGCCGGGGTGCGTGAGGAGGGAGACGACCGCGTTGTCTATGAGGTTCACCGTCGTCTCGTAGCCGGCGGTGAAGAGGAGGATGAGATTGTCGAGGAGTTCCTTCTCGCTCATATCCGCGGCGCCCGAGTCGCGCGCGGCGACGAGGCCCGATGTCAGGTCGTCGGCAGGAAATTTCCTCTTGTGCGCCACGACTTCGTTCAGGATCTCGTACATGGCTATGCCATTCGCCATCGCGTCCTCGGGGGTGATCGAGGTGGCGAAGAAGCTGTCGATGATCTTCTGCAGCGGATCGCGTGCGGAATGCGGAATTCCGAAGAGCTCGCAGACCACGGCGTGCGGCAGTACGTGGGCGAATTCCTTGCGGAGGTCCAGGGGTTGTCCCGCCGGGGCCTGCTCCAGGCGGTCCAGCAGACCGGCGGCGATCTCCTCGACCCGGGGCCGCAGGGCGGCCACCCGGCGCATGGTGAACTCCCCCGCCACCGGCTTGCGCAGGCGCGTGTGCTCGTCGCCGTAGGCGGTGACCATGTTCTGCACCGAGACCCAGATGGCCAGCGGCCACTCCTGGTCGACTTCTCCGTCGATCCACGCCGGCCAGTGCCGGTAGGCGTCCTTCGACACCCGGGGATCGGTGAGCAGGCGCTTCACGAGTGCGTAGTCCGTGATGGACCACGCCTCCACTCCACCGGGGAGCACGATCCGCGCGGCCCGACCAAGGGAGCGTATCTCCTTGATTTCTCCGTGAATGTCCTGACCGAGCGGATCGATGACGAACGGGCACTGCCTGCTCACAGGAGTATCCCTCCTACAACTGCTTGGTGACGGTGAGTCGGATGACGTCACAGGCTGGCACGTCGAAGGCCTTCCCGCCACTTCATGCAGGGCTGTCTCGGCCAGCGGATCGCAGGGGGCCGCCGCCCATTTCGCTGGAAAGGGAGGAGATCAGGCGGAAACGGGAATTGCTTCCAGGTGGGCGTGGAAGACCCGCTGGCCGCTCTGATGGCCGGTCACGTTCAGGGAGAGGATGTTGTCCCGGCTCCGCGTCACCGGCTGCGCCTGGACCAGACAGGGGGAGTGGAACTCCACGTACCGGTCGAAGGTCAGGCGCAGCGAGGTGGGGTACAGCCGGGTGGCGCCCGCGACGGCGTAGGCGGCCTGGTGGGTGGCCTCGAGGAGGACCATGCCGGGTACGTGGTCGTTCTTGTGCGCGAACAGCGTCGTGTTCGTGGTGTGCGGGCGCAGCGTCCAGCAGCGGGGATCCATGGTGGGGGCCAGCAGGACGTGGCTCGGATCGGTCCGCAGGACGAGGGAGGGCTGCACCGGGTCCGGCACGGGCAGGAGCGGCCGGGCGTCCGCGTACTCACCGCGCATCCGGCGGTAGGCGCCGGGAGAGGTGCAGGTCAGGCTGCCGCCGCCGGTCGCGATGACCCGGCCGCCCTGGACCACGTCCATGTGGCACACCATGCCGGAGAAGCGGGTGCCGCGGCGGTTGATGTTCGTGCAGGTGACGTCGATGTGGACGGGGGCGCCGCTGTCCGCCGCGAGGAGTTCGGGATCGATCCGGTAGCGGATGTCGGACATCAGGAACTGGTGGCCGAGGGGGACCCCGTATTCGGCGTGCGAGAGCAGGATGCCCGTCTGGCGGATGGCCTCCGCGATGACGGCGGGGGAACGGAAACCGTGGAGGGCGGTATGGAACGGGTGGTTTTCAGGCCAACGGACGGTCACGTTGAATCGGTCGGGAGCGGTCCTTTCCCAGGTCGACAGAAAGACCTCGGAAGTGTCGGGACGGTGCACAAGCCAGTTGGGTACGGCCGGAGGCCTTGCATCTGAGACCCCGACCGATGGTCTTTGGGCGTTTTCGCTCACATACGACGTGATTAACATGAATTCCCCTCCGCACTTCGAGGCAGATTCGAGCCACTCGTGGTAGGTCTCGGTTCGCCGCAAGATACGTGCTGCCTGGTATAATTTGCAACGGCTGTTTTCGGTGACATGCTCATACCTCCGAGGAGGTGCATCATTGGCCGCCAGCAGCGTGGAAGGAGCGAGGGTGTCTCAGAGGGAGACTTCTCGGCGCACCCGGCAACTCATCGTCGAGGCAGCCGGCGCCGTGTTTGCGGAGAAGGGCTTCAACGGGGCCACGATCGCGGACGTGTACCAGCGGCTCGGGCTGACCAAGGGTGCCTTCTACTACTACTTCAAGGGCAAGGAAGAGCTGGCCCAGGCCGTTCTGGCCAGCCAGATCGACACGGTCGGCTTCCCGCTCGTACCGCGGAGCACCCGCCTCCAGGAGCTGATCGACAAGGGCATGCTCTTCGCCGTTCAGATCCGCAGTGACCCGATCGTCCAGGGCAGCCTGAGGCTCTCCCTGGAGCGCGGAAGTCACCACGAGCACCGCCTGCGGCCCTACCAGGACTGGATCGACCACAACCGGTTCGCCCTGGGGCAGGCCCGGGAGTGCGGCGAACTCCACGCGCACGTGGACCTGGACGCGGTCGCCAACCTGTTCGTCGGCGCCTTCACCGGAGTGCAGGTGCTCTCGGAAGTGATGGCCGACTGGGAGGACCTGGAAGTACGGGTATCCGTGCTGCTCAGGCACATCATGCCGATCATCGCCCTGCCGACGGTGCTGGCCGAACTCGACATGGCCCCCGGCCGCGCCGAGCGGGTCGCCGCCGACCTGGAGAAGCACCTGCGGGCGCGGGCCGAGGCCGAACTCGTCGCATCGGCCGAGCTCCAGGCCTAGTACCCCCTGCGGCCGGTACGTCCGCGGACCGGCCTGTTTTCACCGTTTCCCTCCGCCGGGCGTCCTCGACGCCCGGCGGAGGGTTTTCCGTAGCCGGATCCGGTGCACCGGGCGGCGACATCAGATCTTCCGATGACGGTTGCCTACCTTCATGCAGGTTTGTTTCCATGGGCGCGGCCCCGAGCCACATACGAGGCTCTTGACCGACCACGGAGAACCCACATGATCAAGCTCGATGACATCCGCCGGCACGCGGCGGGCGGCGTGACGCGGGATGCCTTGGTCGACGGCCAGGTGCGGCTGACCTGGGGCCAATACGCCGAGACCGTGGAGCGGACGGCGGCCGGACTCACCGAGCACCTGCCCCAAGAGGGCGCGGTCCGGGCGGTCTTCCTCGCCGGGAACAGCTGGCAGCTCACCGTCGCGATGAGCGCCTGCGCCACCCTCGGCGTCTCCTGCACCGGACTCGACCCGCAGAGCGGTACGGACGATCTCGGTCAGGTGCTCTCCTGGCTGGAGCCGTCCGTGGTCTTCGTGACCTCGGAGCACCGCGCCACCCTCGACCAGCTCGTATGGCCCAGCGGACCGCAGGCCGTGCACGTCCTCCTGGACGGGATCACGGCCCCCGGCGCCCCGGCCGCCCCCGGCAAGCACCAGGCGCTCAACTTCGACCTGCTGACCTCGGCCGAACCCCTGCGCACCCTGCCGGCGCCCCGGCCGTACGAGTCCTTCGCGGTCAGTGCGCGCAGTGAGGGGCCCTCCCGGATCGCCGTGCGCCGCACCCCCTCCGAGGGCCGCCACCTGGTGGACCTCGTCGACGAGTTCGGGCTCAACCGGGACGACGTCCACCTGGCCTCCGCCCCGCCGACCGAGCCCACGGCACTCGCGCTGGCCCGCACCATGCTCGGCATCGGCGCCACCGTCGTCCTCGCGGACGGAGCCGGCCCCGAGACCCTGGCCTCCCTGCTCGTCGCCGAGCGCGTCAGCACCGGTGTGATCACCCCCTCCACCCTGCACCGGGTGCTCGGACTGCCGGAGGGCTCCGAGCCCTCGCCGCGCACCCGCCACCTGCGGTTCCTCCTCACCCCCGGCGCCCACCTGGGCCGATGGACCGTCAACACGGCCTGGGAGCGGCTCGGCCCGGTGCTGCACACCGCGCTCGGCAGCGCCGAGACCGGGCTGACTGCCGTCATGGGCCCCGAGGAACTGCTGGTCTCGCCGCCGCGCTCGGGTCACACCACGCTCGGCACCACCGTCGCCGTCCTCGGCGAGGACGGGCAGCCGGTGGGGCAGGGCGAGAGCGGCCGCCTCGCCTTCGCGGGCCACCAGGTCATGGACGGTTACCTGGACGGTGAGACCCAGGTCGTCGAGCTGGACCTCGGCTGGGGCGCGGAGCGCTTCCTCGTCACCGACGAGTCCGGGCACGTGGACGAGACCGGCCGGCTGCTGGTCACGGGGCGGGTCACCGACGTGCCCGTGGTGGTCCGCGATTCCGCGGTCGACACCGAGCTGTTCCGGCTGGAGTCGGACCTGCTCAACCTGCCCTGCCTGCGCGACACCGCCGTCATGCGGGTCAGCAGCCCGGTGCTGGGCGACGCGATCGTGGTCCCCTTCATCGCCGTGGCGGTCGGCCGCGAGGCCACCGGCTACCAGGCGCTCAGCGCGGCCTGCGCGCGCCGGGTGCCCTCGCTGCCCGCGCACGTCATCGCCGTCGACACCATCCCGTACAGCCCGACGGGCCGCATCCGCACCGGGGACCTCCTCGACGCGGTCCTGCCCATCATCACTCTGAACCTGCAGCTTGAGCAGTCGATGCAACAGGAGATGTCCGCGTGAACCTGCCCTCCTTCGACGACCAGCCGTACGACGAGGTACTGGTGGAGGACTTCGAGACGGCCTTCTTCGCGCTCGAGCTCGAACTCCTCGACCTGCCCTGCGTCCAGGACATCGCGGTGATGCGCACCCGGCTGCCCGAGGTGGGCGAGACGCTGGTGGTGGCCTTCGTACCGCTCGTCGAGGAGGACCAGGAGGCCGGCGGACGCCAGGCCGCGCTGGCCGCCTGCGAGCGGCGCATGCCGTGGGTGCTCTCGCACGCGGTGGCCGTGGACGCGATCCCCCGCGCCGCCGACGGATCCGCGCGCACGGGGGTCCTGATCGACCGTCTGCTCCCGCAGATCGCCAGGGACCTCCTCTCGCCGATGGAGATGTCCGACTAGTCCACTCCGCCCAACCCGCTGTCAACCACGAAGCAGCGGCTGACCTGTGGCCATGCCCTCCCTGCGGGCATGGCCACAGGTATGTCCGCAGTCGTGTGGGAGGTAAAACGCGCATCCCCGTACTGCAGTTATACCTGCACCGTGGTATGTTTCCAGTCTCCGAGGCTCTGAGCCTCGCAGAAGGGAGCCCCTGCCGTGCAGTTCCAGCAGTTACGCTCGTTCCGTGAAGTGGCCGCCGAGATGAGCTTCACTCGCGCCGCCCGCAACCTCCACTACTCGCAGCCCAGCGTCACCGCCCACATCAAGAACCTCGAGGACTACATCGGGGCCGAGCTGTTCCATCGCGCCGGCGGCCGGGTCCAGCTCACCGAGGCGGGCATGAGGCTGCTGCCGCACGTAGAGAAGATCATTCTGATAGCCGAGGCCGCCTGCAGAGACGCGGCGTCCGCCGGTCAAACCCGTCCCGCCGCCTGACCAGCCGCCGGACATCTTTGTTCAGTTCTTTTTCATTCGGCCCGGCCGTCGTATCCGAATTACTTGGATCAACGCCGGGCCGAAGGTATTTCCGGGCATTCGGAATTCATGGTTCCGCAATATTGAGAAGCGCGGATCGACCCTTCTCTGCGAAGTCAACAAGGTTTCTCCATGCGGTTGTTGACGTACCGCCTCGAAGGTGTTGGCGCCAGGGTTGGCGTAGATGGGCAATTGTCCGTGCGCAGCCCAGCAAGAGCAGATCGGCGGCCGAGCCTACGCTCGGGGCAATCGAACTGTGCGCCCGGCAGCGGTCGCGTGTATTACCCCTGGAGAGGACACCAAAATGGGTCAGGTCCCGATAGTGGATCAGTCGGCCGGCGAGGCTCCGAACGACCTCATGACGGGCGACTCCTACCTGGAGAGCCTGCGTGACGGTCGCCAGGTCTTCGTGGACGGCGAGCTCGTCAAGGACGTGACGACGCACCCGGCCTTCGCCATGGCCGCGCGGTCGACCGCGCACCTCTACGACGCGCTCCACCACCCGGACACCAAGGACCTGATGACGACGGTCGACCGGTACACGGGGTACCGCGTCCACCGCTTCTTCACACCGGCGCACTCGGGCGAGGACCTCATCAAGGCCCGTGACGCCATCGAGCACTGGGCCCGCCTGAGCTACGGCTTCATGAACCGCACGCCCGACTACAAGGCGTCGTTCATGGCCGGCCTGGCCGTCACCCACGACTTCTACGAGCCCTTCGGCGACAACGCCCGCGCCTGGTACGAGAAGTACGCCCGCCAGGGCCTCTCGATCAGCCACGCGATCGTCAACCCGCCGGTCGACCGCAACAAGTCGGCGCACGAGATCCGCGACGTCTACCTCAAGGTCGTCGAGGAGCGCGAGGACGGCATCGTCGTCGAGGGCGCCAAGCTCATGGCCACCGCCTCGGCACTGAGCAACGTCGCCTTCGTCGGCCAGATCCACCTGGCCAACCTCGAAAAGGGCAAGGCCGAGGACATGGCGCTGGCCTTCCTGGCCCCGCTGAACACCCCCGGCATGAAGGTCGTCTGCCGCACGTCCTACGAGGGCCAGGCCCGCAGCCCGTTCGACAACCCGCTCTCCAGCCGGTTCGACGAGAACGACGCCGTGCTGGTCTTCGACAAGGCGTTCATCCCGTGGGAGAACGTTCTGATCTACCGGGACACCGAGAAGATCCACCAGTACTTCCCGCGCTCCGGCCTGCTCTCCCGCGGCTTCTTCCAGGGCGCGATCCGCATGGCGGTCAAGCTCGAGTTCATGGCGGGCGTCCTCGACAAGGGCACCCGCATCAACGGCACGGACCAGTTCCGCGGCGTGCAGGCCGGCCTCGGCGAACTGCTGGCCTGGCGCCACCAGACCTGGGCCGTCACCACCGCCATGGCCCTGGACCCGGAGGCCGGCCCGGCCGGCACCGTCCTGCCGCGCATGGACTACTCGGCCGGCTACCGGGCGCTCGCCCCGCTCAGCTGGGAGCGCACGCACCGCTTCTTCGAGGAGCACCTCGCGGGCGCGCTGCTGATGACCCCGTCCAGCGCCAAGGACCTGCAGAACCCCGAGCTGCGCCCGCTGCTCGACCGCTACTACCGCGGCACCGGCGCCACGGCCGAGGAGCGCACCAAGCTCTTCAAGCTGGCCTGGGACGCGATCGGCACCGAGTTCGGCGCCCGCCACGAGCTGTACGAGCTCAACTACGCCGGCGGTCCCGACCAGGTGCGCCTCGACACCCTGAACTGGTCGCGCGGCGCCGGTCTGCTCGACAACTACGGCGACCTCGTCCAGAGGGCCATGGACGACTACGACCTCGACGGCTGGACCCGCGGCCGCTGGGCCCAGGACAACTGACCGTCAAGCCCGCGTACGGACGGGTGCCTGCGGCCGACGCGCCGCGCGCACCCGTCCGCGCCCAGCAGAGAGGCCCGGCCATGAACCACGACCTGCGCGATGTGATGCGTTCCTTCGCCACCGGGGTGTGCGTCGTCAGCACCTACACCGACCAGGACGGCGTCCGCACCCACAACGCGATCACCGTCAACTCGCTCACCTCCGTCTCCCTGGAACCGCCGCTGGTGTCCCTGAGCTTCCGTCACGACTCGGAGTTCTTCGCCGAGCTGCTGCGGACCGGCGTCGTCGGGATCTCGATCCTCGGCGCCGAGGGCGAGTCCACCGCCCGCGCGTTCGCGCGCCGGCGGCCCGAGCGCGACCAGGCGCTGACCGAGGTGCCCGGAGCTCCGGGCGAGGCCACCGGGACGCTCCTGTTCGAGGCGGCTGCCTGGATGGAGTGCAGCCTGCGCGACCACGTGGTGGCGGGCGACCACGTCATGGTCATCGGCGAAGTCGTCGCCATGGGTGCCCGCGAGACCCAGACCCCCCTGATCTTCCTTCAGGGCGGATTCCACAGATTCGAACTGGAACAGGTGTGACGTGCGCGCGAAGAAGCTGTTGAGCTGGCGGGTGTTCCTCGGGGCGGCCCTGGCGATATCGGCCCTGACCCTGCTGCTCCTGCCCGGCAACCCGGCCCAGGCGACGGATTCCACCGCGGAGGCCGCGGCGCGCGCGTCGGGCACGGTGACCGTCTGCCTGGTGACGCGGGACGCCCCGACCCGCGAGCGCACCGTCAAGGTCGCGCAGTGGGCCTCGCAGGTCCTGCTCCGGGAGACGCTCTCCTACGCGGGGCCCTGTGCCTCGTACGGCGCCCCGAGCCCGCTCGGCAACGGCACCGTGCGCACGTACGCGCAGATCAACGGCAGCACCCCGCAGACCGTCGGCTTCGTCTTCCCCAAGAACACGCTGACCGGACTGCCGACCACCATGACCGACGGCAACCACTGCTACGACATGGACGGCAACGGCACGGTCAACGAGCACACCGAGTGCGTCGGCGGCCACGAGCGCCCGCTGGAGCTGCCCTCGCAGCTGACCGCGCTGTCCGGGATGCCGCTCAAGTGGGCCCTGCTGAACTACAACCCGATGGGCCACGGGCCGGAGCACATCTACAACGTCCCGCACTTCGACATGCACTTCTACACGCAGTCCAAGGCGGAGCGCGACGCGATCCGCAGCGGTCCGTGCGGCCTGGCCATCAACTGCGACGACTTCCAGACGGCCGTCAAGCCGATCCCCCCGCAGTACCTGCCGGCGGACTACGTGAACAACAACGTGGCCGAGGCGGCCATGGGCAACCACCTGGTCGACCTGAACTCGCCCGAGTGGCACGACACCGCCTTCACCCAGACCTTCATCTACGGGTCCTACGACGCCAAGATCAGCTTCCTCGAGCCGATGATCACGAAGGCCTGGTTCGAGGGCATCGCCAACGGGGTCAACCCGAGCCGCTGCTGGCCCATCAAGCAGCCGCAGCAGTGGCAGATCGCCGGCTGGTACCCGCAGGAGTACTGCATCGACTACCGCGCCAACCGCGGGGACTTCACCGTCTCGATGAAGAACTTCAAGAACTCCGCCGGCTGAGTCGTACAGACCCGAGTCGCACAGACCCGAAACCACCGGCCGACCGGCCCGCCCCCGCCGCACCGGGGGCGGCCGGCGGCTCCCACCGAATCCCCGGAGTAGGCGAGGAAAGGGCCACCGTGATCGCGGACAGCAAGGCCGGCGCACGACGACCCCGCGCCTTCCACGAATTGATAGGTGACTGACACATGTCCCGTGGATTCTCGATCGGCATCGTCGGAGGAGGCGCGGCTGCAGTCTGCTTGATCGACGCGTTGTCGCGAACACAAAGCGAACCGGGCAGCCTCACGGTCTTCGAACCGTCACCGCACCTGTGGCGCGGGCGTGCCTACCAGGTCGACACCGAGACCCTCAAGGTCAACGCGACGCCCGACGACATGTCCGTGCGCGCCGGCGACCTCCAGCACTTCGAGCACTGGCTGGAGACGCGGGACAAGGTCATAGGGGTCCGCACCGGGGTCGACCGCTGGTCCGGGAGCCGCTTCGCCCCCCGGACCGTGTACGGCGAGTACCTGGAGCAGACGGCCTACGCCGCGCTCGGCGAACTGCGCCGCCAGGGCTGGCGGGTCGACCTCGTCGGCGAGGGGGTCACCTCCGCGAGCCGCGCCGCCAACCGGGTCCTGCTGCGCACCGGCAACGGCCGCGCCCGCGCTTTCGACTACGCCATCCTGTGCGTCGGCGGCGACAGCCCCAAGGACGTCTACGGTCTGGGCGACACCCCCGGCTTCGTCGGGGACCCGTACCCGATCGTCAACAAGCTGGCGGACGTCGGCGAGCGGGAGCACGTCGCGATCATCGGCAGCGGCCTGACCGCCATCGACATCATCCTGTCGCTGGCCGCCCAGGGCCACCAGGGCAAGATCAGCCTGCTGTCCCGGCGCGGCGTCCTGCCCGGAGTACGGCAGAAGGCGGTCCCCTTCGAGCTGCGGCACTTCACCCCGCACCGGATGGAGGAGCTGGCCGCGATCCACCCCGAGGTCACCCTCGAGGACATCGCCACCATCATGCGGGCCGAGTTCCGCGATGTGGGCGCCGACCTCGACGCGGTGGTCTCGGAGATCATCCGGGTCGACCTGGAGGACCCGGTCGACCGGCTGCGCCGGCAGATCGAAGAGGTCGACTCCCCCCACATGGGCCTGCGCATCCTCCAGCGCGCCGTCCCGGAGACCGGACCCGACGTCTGGCCGATGCTGCGCGAACAGGACAAGGTCCAGCTGCTGCGCGCCCACTACCGCACGATCATGAGCCTGTGCTGCCCCATGCCGCCCGGCAGCGCCGGAGTCCTCCTCGACCTCGTCGAGGCGGACAAGCTGGAGATCGTCGCCGGCCTGCAGAACATCACCCCGAACCCCGAGGCCGGCTTCGACGTCGTCACCGCCGAGGGACACGACTTCACGGCCGACCGCGTCATCAGCGCGGTCAACGCCTCCGAGGGGCGCATCCCCACCAGCGCCGCGCCCCTGGTCACCTCGCTGATGCGCAGCCGCGTCGCCAGCCGTCACCCCCACGGCGGCCTGCACATAGCGCGTCCGACCAGCCAGCTGACCACCAACGGCCGGCCCGACCCGCGCCTGTACGGGCTCGGCAACATCGCCGCCGGCTCGCTCTTCTTCACCTTCGGCATCCCCTCCTTGGTCGACCGCAGCCAGGACATCGTCGGCGCGATCCTGCAGCACGCCGAGACCGTCACGGCCGCGACCCAGGAGAACGAGGAGGTCCTGCTCACGGTCTAGCCGCGAGCGGGGATCCGCCCCGCTCACGGCCGGGCCGCCGCCCGCACCCGCACCCGCACCGACACCGGAAGACGACCCGGAGATTCCGGAGATGAGGACCCCCGAGCATGAGCGTCACCGAGACCGACCGGCCCGCCTACCTGGCGGACACGCACACCGGCCTGCCGATTCCCAGCGAGCCGGTCTTCGCCACCCACGAGGAGACGCGCCGCCACCGCAAGCAGCGGCTCGCCGCCGCGCTGCGGCTGTTCGGCAAGTACGGCTTCGGTGAGGGCATCTCGGGCCACATCTCGGTCCGCGACCCGGAGCACGAGGACCGCTTCTGGGTGAACCCCTTCGGCGTCTCCTTCAACCTGGTCCGCGTCGCCGACCTCATCTGCGTGGACTCGGCGGGCAATGTCGTAGAGGGCAAGCACCGGGTCAACCCCAGCGCGTTCGTCATCCATTCGGCCATCCACGAGATGCAGCCGGGTGCCACCGCGGCCGCTCACGGCCACACCGCGCACTCCCGTGCGCTGGGTGCCCTGGGCCGCCTGCTGGACCCCATCGACCAGGAATCGGCGGCCTTCTACAACCGCCAGGTCCTCTACGAGGAGTACGAGGGCCCCTCGGTCTCCGCCGAACTCGGCCGCGACATCGCGGAGAAGCTCGGCGACAACCGCGCGATCCTGCTGCGCCACCACGGCCTGATAACCGTCGGCGGATCGCTCGACGAGGCCGTGCACTGGTTCTTCACCTACGACAGCTGCGCCCAGGTGCAGCTGCTCGCCCGGGCGGCGGGCACGCCCAAGAGCTTCACCCATGAGCAGGCCGTCGCCGCTGGGGACGGCTTCGGCAACGAGCAGCTGGGCTGGTTCAGCTTCCAGCTCCTCTGGGACGAGATCATCCGCGAGCAGCCCGACTTCCTCGAAGAGGACTAGCCCGCGGGACGTCTCCTCGTCCGGTACGACCCCCCGAAGAATCACCGAGGAAGAAGAGGCACCACCATGAACATCCTGCTTTTCGGAGCCAGCGGACACATCGGCAGCGCCATCGCCGGCGAACTGCTCTCCCGCGGCCACGCCGTCACCGGCGTGACCCGCACCGGCGAGATCGCGGGCACCGGCCACGAAGGCCTCAAGGTGATCGCGGGCGACGCCACCAACGCGGACACCGTGGCCGAACTGTCCGCGGCGGGTTACGACGCCGTCGCCTCGGCCGTCGGCCCCAAGCTCGGCGTCGACGACGACCACAAGATCATCGTCGGTGCGGCCAACGCGCTCATCGAGGGCCTCACCCGCAGCGGCGTACGCCGTGTCGTGGTCCTCGGCGGCGCCGGCAGCCTGGAGGTGTCCCCGGGCGTCAAGGTCATCGACAACCCGAACTTCCCGGCCATGTGGAAGCAGAACGCACTCGCCCAGAGCGAGGCGCTCGCCCTCTACCGCCAGGCCGGCTCCCTGGACTGGACGTTCATCTCCCCGGCCGCCCAGATCGAGCCCGGTCCGCGGACCGGGACCTATCGCGTCGGCGGTGAGCAGCTGCTGGTGGACGCCGAAGGCAAGAGCCAGATCAGCATCGCGGACTACGCGGTCGCCTTCGTGGACGAACTGGAGCGCGGCGACGCGATCCAGGCCCGCATCACCGTCGCCTACTGATTCCGCGTCCCCCGGAGGGGATCAGAAACATGACTTCATCCGCCACACCGAAGAGCGCCGGGATCGTCCGGTTCGCCATCATCCTCGGTGCACTCACCGCCCTCGGCCCGCTGGCGAACGACGCCTACATGCCGGGCCTTCCGCAGATCGCCGAGGACCTGAACACGAGCGCCTCGGCGGCTCAGCTCAGCCTCACCGCCTGCCTGCTCGGCCTCGGCATCGGCCAGCTCATCGCCGGACCCGTCAGTGACGCGCTCGGCCGCCGCCGTCCGCTCATCGCCGGTCTGGCGCTGTTCGCCGTCACCGCCCTGCTGTGCGCCTTCGCCCCCAACATCTGGACGCTGGTCGGGCTGCGCGCCCTCCAGGGCCTGGGCGGCGCCACCGGCATCGTCATCGCCTCCGCGGTCGTGCGCGACCGGCACACCGGGCCCGCCGCGGCCCGGTTCTTCGCGATGCTGATGCTCATCACCGGCATCGCGCCGATCCTGGCCCCCGTCCTCGGCGGCCAGCTGATGCTCGTCACCTCGTGGAAGGGCATCTTCATCGCCCTCGCCATCATCGGTGCCCTGATGCTCTTCGGCGTCGCGGGCGCCCTCCCGGAGACGCACCCCGCCGAACGGCGCGTGCGCGGCGGCCTCAAGGCCACCGGCCCGATCTTCCGCCGGCTGCTCTCCGACCGGGTGTTCGTCGGCTACAACCTGGCCTGCGGCTTCGCCTTCGCCGCGATGTTCGCCTACATCTCCGGCTCGACCTTCGTGCTCCAGTCCATCCACGGCATGTCCCCGCAGGGCTACAGCGTCGTCTTCGGCGTCAACGCCCTCGGCCTGGTCATCGCCGCGCAGGTCAGCGGCCGCATCGTGCACAAGACCGGCCCGCGCGCCCTGCTCGCCACCGGCCTGGCCGTCTCCGCGGTCGGCGGCCTCGCACTGCTCGCCGTCGTCCTCACCGACGCCGGTCTGGCCCCGCTGCTCGTCGCGCTCTTCCTGGTCGTCTCCAGCGTCGGCCTCGTCCTGCCGAACTCCTTCGCACTGGCCCTCCAGGACCACGGCGACGTGGCCGGGTCGGCCGCCGCGCTGCTGGGCCTGTCCCAGCACCTGATCGGCGCGGCCGTGGTCCCGCTCGTCGGCCTCGCCGGTGAGGACAGCGCGGTGCCGATGGGCATCGTCATCGCCGTCCTCGGCGTCGGCGGTCTGCTCTTCTTCGGCCTCACCAAGGGCCACAAGGCCGCCGGTGAGGAAGCCGGGGTCCAGGAGTCCGCGGACCAGGCGCCCGCGGCCCGGACCTCCGAGGTCCACGAGCCGGTCTAGGCCCCTGGCGAGACAGGCTCCCGCAACGGATTGCCCACCCGGGGGCCCGTACGGCCGCACCACCGTACGGACCCCCGGCACCCGGGGCCGCCATCCCGGGCGGCGACAGGCCCACACCTCTTCCCTTTCCCACCGAAACCGATCGAGGCACCAGCCACCATGACCCTCGCCACGCACGCCACGGCCGTCGACTCCTGGCGGCTGCTGCCCGCCGCCCAGCAGCCGTCCTACCCCGATCCCGTCGCCCTGCGCTCCGCGCTCGACGACCTCGCCTCCTACCCGCCCCTGGTGTTCGCCGGCGAGTGCGACCGGCTGCGCGACCGGCTCGCCGCCGTCGCCCGCGGCGAGGCCTTCGTCCTCCAGGGCGGGGACTGCGCCGAGACCTTCGACGCCGTCAGCTCCGACCAGGTCCGCGACAAGGTGCGCACCCTGCTCCAGATGGCCGCCGTCCTCACCTACGCGAGCTCCGTGCCCGTGGTGAAGATCGGCCGGATCGCCGGGCAGTACTCCAAGCCCCGCTCCAACAACACCGAGATCCGTGACGGCGTCGAACTGCCCGTCTACCGCGGCGACTCCGTCAACGGCCTCGCCTTCACCCCGGAGTCCCGCACCCCGGACCCGGAGCGGCTCAAGCGGATGTACCACTCCTCCGCCGCCACCCTGAACCTCGTACGGGCCTTCACCACCGGCGGCTACGCCGACCTGCGCCAGGTCCACGAGTGGAACCGCGACTTCGTCGCCGCCTCCCCGGTCGGAGAGCGCTACGAGCGCCTCGCCGCGGACATCGACGACGCGCTCACCTTCCTCGCCGCCTGCGGCGCCGACCCGGCCGCCGTCCACTCCTCCGAGATCTTCGCCAGCCACGAGGCACTGCTCCTGGACTACGAGGCCGCGCTCACCCGCGTCGACGCCCGTACCGGCCGGCTGTACGACGTCTCCGGCCACATGATCTGGATCGGCGAGCGGACCCGTCAACTGGACGGCGCCCACGTCGAGTTCGCCTCCACGGTGCGTAACCCCATCGGAGTCAAGCTCGGCCCCACGACCTCCGCCGACGAGGCCCTGCGCCTCATCGACAAGCTGGACCCGGAGCGCGAGCCCGGCCGTCTCACCTTCATCACCCGGATGGGCGCCCGCAACATCCGCGAGATCCTCCCCGAGCTCATCGGCAAGGTCACCGCCGAGGGCGCGCGCCCCGCGTGGATCTGCGACCCGATGCACGGCAACACCTTCGAAGCGCCCAGTGGCCACAAGACCCGGCACTTCGACGACGTGCTCGACGAGGTCACCGGCTTCTTCGAGGTCCACCGCTCGCTCGGCACCCACCCCGGCGGCATCCACATCGAGCTGACCGGCGACGACGTCACCGAATGCGTCGGAGGCGGCGCCGAGGTCCGGCTCACCGACCTCGGGCAGCGCTACGAATCCGCGTGCGACCCGCGCCTGAACCGCAAGCAGTCGCTCGACCTGGCCTTCCGGGTCGCCGAGCTGTACCGCGACCGCCAGGCGGCCGGTGCGGTCCGCCGCGAAGACGTACCGGCCGCCGCCTGATCCCGAGCGACCGATCGCCGTACCGTCCTGAAGCAAAGGGAGAAGCCCATGTCCGTGCGTGCCCTGCGCGGTGCCATCCAGCTGGAAGTCGACGAGCGGGGCCACCTGCTGGACGGGGTCCGCAAGCTGTTCCAGGAGATGCTCCTCGCCAACGGGCTCGACCAGGACGACCTGGTCAGCGTGCTCTTCACGGCGACCCCGGACCTGGTCAGCGAGTTCCCGGCGGTGGCCGCCCGGGAACTGGGCGTGATCGACGTGCCTCTGATGTGCGCCCAGGAACTGGACATCGCGGGCTCCCTGCCCCGCGTGGTGCGGATCCTCGCCTACGCCGAGTCGGACCTGCCCAAGCCCGAGGTCAAGCACATCTACATGGGCGGCGCGGCCGCCCTGCGCCAGGACCTGGTCACCGCCGGAGACTCCAGATGATCCGCTCCGCCGCGGTGGTGGGCACGGGCCTCATCGGAACCTCCATCGCACTGGCCCTGTCCCGTCGCGGGGTGGCCGTCCACCTCATGGACGAGAACGATTCGGCCGCCCGCACCGCCGCCTCGCTCGGCGCCGGCACCGTGGGCGCCCCGAAGACCACCGTGGACCTGGCCGTACTGGCCGTCCCGCCGGCCCAGGTCGGCACCGTGCTCGCCGCCCAGCAGAGGCTGGGCCTCGCCCGCTCGTACACCGACGTCGCCAGCGTCAAGACCGAGCCGGAGATCGGGGTCCTCGCCGCCGGCGCCGATCCCGTCAGCTTCATCGGCGGACACCCGATGGCCGGCCGGGAGCGCTCCGGCCCGCTCGCCGCCTGCGCCACCCTCTTCGAAGGCCGTTCCTGGGTACTGACCCCCACGGCCCACACCAGCCGCGACGCGCTCAACATGGCGCTCATGATGGTCTCCCTGTGCGGGGCGGTGCCCGTGGTGATGGACAGCGACGTCCACGACCGGGCCGTGGCCCGCGTCTCCCACACCCCGCACGTGGTGGCCTCGCTGATGGCCGCCCGTCTCCAGCACCTCCCGGAGGACGCCTGCCGGCTGGCCGGGCAGGGGCTGCGCGACGTGACGCGGATCGCCGGGGGCGACCCCCGGCTGTGGAGCGACATCCTGGAGTCCAACGCCACCGCCGTCGCCGACGTGCTGACCGAACTCGCCGAGGACCTCCAGGTCACCGTGTCCGCCCTGCGGGGCCTCGCCACCGACGACGCCGACGAACGCGCCCAGGGCACCACGCTCCTGGCCGACCTGCTCGGCCGCGGCCTCAGCGGCCGCGACCGCATCCCCGGCAAGCACGGGCACCCGGTGCCCGCCTGCGCGCCGGTCCGCGTCCTGATCGGGGACCAGCCCGGCGAACTGGCCCGGCTCCTCGCGAACGCCGCCGAACTCGGCATCAACATCGAGGACATGACCATCGACCACTCGCCCGGCGACGAGAGCGGCCTGGTCGAGCTGATGGTCGCCCGCGGGACCGCCGTCACCATGGCCCAGGGCCTGATGGGCGCCGGGTGGCGGGTCCAGCGGATGGGGCCGATCGAGGCTCCGCCGGTGGCCGTCGGCGTCTGACCCCGCGCCCGCGGATCCCCGTACGGCCCTTCCGTCATCCTTCCCCCCTCTACGGGGATCCGGCCGCCCCACCGGCCGGGTCCGACAGCCCACCACGCCGGCCCACCACGCCGCACGACAGAGGATCACCCTTGAGTACTTTGCGATGGCTCACCGCGGGCGAATCGCACGGCCCCGCCCTCACCGCCGTGCTCGAAGGCCTGCCCGCCGGGGTGGAGATCTCCACCAAGGCGGTCGCCGACTCCCTCGCCCGACGCCGCCTCGGCCACGGCCGGGGCGCCCGGATGGCCTTCGAGCGGGACGAGGTGACCTTCCTCGGCGGCGTCCGCCACGGCCTCACCCAGGGCGGACCGGTGTCGATCCAGGTCGGCAACACCGAATGGCCCAAGTGGGAGACGGTGATGGCCGCCGACGGCGTGGACCCGGAGGTGCTGGCCGGCCGGGCGCGCAACGCCCCGCTCTCGCGCCCCCGCCCCGGCCACGCCGACCTCGCCGGGATGCAGAAGTACGGATTCGACGACGCCCGGCCGGTACTGGAGCGGGCCAGCGCCCGCGAGACCGCCGCCCGCGTCGCCGTCGGCGAGGTCGCCCGGGCCTTCCTCCAGCAGGCGTACGGGATCACGATCGTCAGCCACGTCGTCTCCCTCGGCGCGGCCGCCGCCCCCGAGGGCGTGGTGCCGGGGCCGGACGACACCGAGCGCGTCGACGCCGACCCGGTGCGCTGCCTGGACCCGGAGGCCTCCGCCGCGATGGTCGCCGAGGTCGACCGGGCCCACGAGAACGGCGACACCCTCGGCGGAGTCGTCGAGGTGCTCGCGTACGGACTGCCGCCGGGCCTGGGCAGCTACGTCCACGGCGACCGGCGCATCGACTCCCGGCTCGCGGCCGCCCTCATGGGCATCCAGGCCATCAAGGGCGTCGAGTTCGGCGACGGCTTCGGCCTCGCCAAGGTCCCCGGCTCCCTCGCCCACGACGAGATCGAGCGGGACGCGGAGGGGGCCATCCGCCGCCGCACCGCCCGCTCCGGCGGGGTCGAAGGCGGGATGACCACCGGCGAACCGCTGCGGGTGCGCGCCGCCATGAAGCCCATCGCCACCGTGCCGCGCGCCCTGGCCACCGTCGACGTCGCCACCGGCGAGCCGGCCGTCGCCCACCACCAGCGCTCCGACGTCTGCGCGGTGCCCGCCGCGGCCGTCGTGGCCGAGGCGATGACGGCGCTGGTCCTCGCGCACGCCGCACTGGAGAAGTTCGGCGGGGACTCCCTCGCCGAGACCGCCCGCAACCACCAGGGCTACCTCGACCACCTGGCCGTCCGATGAGCGCCCCGACGCTGAACACACCGACGCTGAACACGCCGACGCTGAACAATCCGATCCTGACGGGGAGCACCCGGATCCGGATCGGCGGTGAACGGCCCTACGAGGCCGTCGTGGGGCACGGGCTGACCGGCGAGACCGGCCGCGTCCTGGGCAGCGAACCGCTGCGGGTGGCCGTCGTGCACTCCCGCACGCTGCTGCCGACCGCCCGGCGGATCGCCCGGGAACTCAACGACGAGGGACGCATCGTGGTCTCCCTCGAAGTGCCCGAGGGCGAAGCCGCCAAGGACATGACCGTCGTGGTGGGCCTGTGGCGGGCCCTCGCCGACGCCGGGTTCACCCGCTCCGACGCCGTCGTCGCCGTCGGCGGCGGCGCCACCACCGACCTCGCCGGGTTCGCCGCCGCCGGCTGGCTGCGCGGCGTACGGCTGGTCCTGGTGCCGACCACCCTGCTCGGCATGGTCGACGCCGCCATCGGCGGGAAGACCGCCGTCAACCTGCCCCAGGGCAAGAACCTCGTCGGCGCCTTCCACCCGCCCGCCGGGGTGCTGTGCGACCTGGACCTGCTGGACACCCTGCCGCCCGCCGACTACGTCAGCGGCCTCGCCGAGGTCATCAAGGCCGGGTTCATCGCCGACCAGGAGATCCTGCGCCTGGTCGAGGACGACCCCACCGGGGCCGTCCACACCCGGGAGCTCGTCGAGCGCGCCATCCGCGTCAAGGCGGAGGTGGTCACCGAGGACTTCCGGGAGGACGGCCGCCGCGAGCACCTCAACTACGGCCACACCCTGGGCCACGCCATCGAGCGGGTCGCCGGCTACCGCGTCCGGCACGGCGAGGCGGTGGCCGCCGGCATGGTCTTCGCCGCCGAACTCGCCCGGCTCGACGGCCGGCTGTCCGCCGCCGACACCGAGCGCCACCGCACCCTGCTCGCCGCCGCCGGCCTGCCCACCACCCACGGCGGGGCCTGGGCCCCGCTGCGCGACGCGATGGGCATCGACAAGAAGACCCGGGGCAACCGGCTGCGGTTCGTCGTGCTCGACGCCATCGGCCGTCCCGCGCTGTTCACGGCCCCGGACGAGGGGCTCCTCGCCGCCGCCTATGAACGGCTCGCCCGGTGATCCGGCCCGGAGTCCGCTACGCCCGTGCCCGCGCGATCCGCCGCGCCCACGCCGAAGCGGACGCCGAAGCCCGGATGCCCCTTCCCTCCCCGCTCCTGCCGCCCGTCGCGGCCCGTGCCCGGGCGGGGTTCCCGGTCCGTTCCGGGAACGCCGTCGCGGTCCCGGTCCTGCTGGGCGCCGCGATCCCCGCCCGGGCCGGAGCACCCTTGCGCGCCTGGGTGCCCGGACCGGCCAGAGCACTCGTACTCGCCAACTCTCCCGAACAGGAAGGCCCGAGATGACCGTCGCCACCGCCCCGCAGGGCACCGCGCCCGCCCTGCTCTGGGGGGACGCCGACCGCCGGGCCGTCGAGGTCGCCCGCGCCCTGACCGTGGACGCGGTCGAGGCGGCCGGACACGGACACCCCGGTACCGCCATGAGCCTCGCGCCGGCCGCCTACCTGCTCTTCCAGCGGCTGCTGCGGCACGACCCCCAGGACCCGCGCTGGGCCGGCCGCGACCGGTTCGTGCTCTCCTGCGGCCACGCCAGCCTGACCCTCTACACGCAGCTCTACCTGTCGGGCTACGGGCTCACCCTCGACGACCTCAAGGGCCTGCGCACCGAGGGGAGTCTGACCCCCGCGCACCCCGAGTACGGGCACACCCCGGGCGTCGAGACCACCACCGGCCCCCTCGGCCAGGGCCTCGCCAACGCCGTGGGCATGGCCATGGCCGCCCGCCGCGAGCGCGGCCTGTTCGACCCGGAGGCCGCCCCCGGCACCTCCCCCTTCGACCACACCGTCTGGGCCATCGCCTCCGAGGGCGACCTCGAAGAGGGAGTCGCGCACGAGGCCAGCTCCCTGGCCGGGCACCAGCGCCTGGGCAACCTCGTCGTCCTCTACGACGAGAACCGCATCTCCATCGAGGACGACCGGCAGATCGCGCACTCCGAGGACACCCTCGCCCGCTACCGGGCGTACGGCTGGCACGTGCAGGAGGTCGACTGGACCGCCGGCGGGGAGTACCGGGAAGATGTCGAAGCCCTGCACCGGGCGCTCACCACCGCCCGGGAGACCACCGACCGGCCCTCCCTCGTATCGCTGCGCACGATCATCGGCTGGCCCGCGCCGAAGAAGCGCAACACCGGCGGCATCCACGGATCCGCCCTCGGTGCCGAGGAGGCCGCCGCCGCCAAGGCCGCGATGGGCCTCGACCCCTCGCTCTCCTTCCAGGTCCCCGCCGAGGTCCTGGCCCACGCCCGCCGGGTCGCCGACCGCGGCGCCGAAGCCCACCGCCAGTGGGACAAGACCCTCGCCGACTGGCGCGCCCTGAATCCCGAGCGCGCCGAGCTCTTCGACCGGCTCTCCGAGCGCCGGCTGCCCGAGGGCTGGCAGGAGAACCTGCCGGTCTTCCCCGCGGGCGGCCAGATCGCCACCCGCAAGGCGTCCGGCGAGGTGCTGAACGCGCTCGCCTCCGTACTGCCCGAACTGTGGGGCGGCTCCGCCGACCTCGCCGAGTCCAACCTCACCACCATGAAGGGCGAACCCTCCTTCGTCCCCGAGGAGCTGGCCACCGAGGCCTACTCCGGCCACCGGTACGGGCGCACCCTGCACTTCGGCATCCGCGAGCACGCCATGGGCGCCATCCTCAACGGCATCGCCCTGCACGGCGGGACCCGCCCCTACGGCGGCACCTTCCTCGTCTTCTCCGACTACATGCGCCCCGCCGTCCGCCTCGCGGCCATGATGAAGCTGCCCGTCACCTACGTCTGGACCCACGACTCCATCGGGCTCGGCGAGGACGGTCCCACCCACCAGCCGATCGAGCACCTCTGGTCGCTGCGCGCCATCCCCGGCCTGGACGTGGTCCGGCCCGCCGACGCGAACGAGACCGTCGTCGCCTGGCGCACCATCCTGGAGAACGACGACCGCCCGGCGGGCCTGTGCCTGTCCCGGCAGAACCTGCCCGTGCTGGAGCGCACCGCGGAGAGCGGGCTGTCCCCCGCCGAGGGCGCCGCGCGCGGCGGGTACGTGCTGGCCGAAGCCGCCGGCGGCCGCCCCGATGTCATCCTCATCGCCACCGGCAGCGAGGTGCCCATCGCGCTGGAGGCCCGCCGCATCCTGCAGGACGGGGGTCTGCCCACCCGCGTCGTGTCCATGCCCTGCCTGGAGTGGTTCCAGGCACAGGAGGAGGCCTACCGCGAGGAGGTGCTCCCCACCGAGGTGGCCGCCCGGGTCTCCGTCGAGGCGGGCTCCAGCCTCGGCTGGTACGCCCTGGTCGGCGCGGCCGGCACCTCGCTGGGCATCGACTCCTTCGGCGCCTCCGCCCCGTACCAGTCCCTGTACGAACTCCACGGCCTGACGGCGCCGAAGGTCGCCGCGGCGGCCCGCGCGAGCTTCGAGCGGGCCCTGCGCAGAGGCTCCGTACGATGAGCGGCGTGACAACTCCCGTACTGGAAGCGCGGATACCCGGCTCCAAGAGCATCACCAACCGGGCGCTGCTCCTCGCGGCGGCCGCCCCCGGCCGCAGCCGCCTCGGCGCGCCCCTGGTCAGCGACGACACCCTCGCCTTCCGGGCCGCACTGACGGACCTGGGCAGCGGGGTCCGCGACATCGGCGACAGCGGCTACGGCTACGGCGACGGCTCGGGCTACGGCGACGGCTCCGGCGAGGTCTGGGAGGTCACCGGACGCGGCACCGGACCGGTCGGCCCCGGCCGGGTCTGGTGCGCCGACGCCGGCACCGCGGCGCGCTTCCTGCCGCCGTTCGCGGCCACCGGGCTCGGGGAGATCGCCTTCGACGGCTCCGACCAGTTGCGGGCGCGCCCGCTGCGCCCGCTGCTGGAGGCGCTCACCAGGCTCGGGACGAAGGTGCGCGGTACGGGCCTGCCCTTCACCCTCACCGCGCGGGGGCTGGCGGGCGGCCGCATCGAGCTGGATTCCGGGCTCAGCAGCCAGTACCTGTCCGGGCTGCTGATGGCCGCGCCGCTGATGGGCGGACCGCTCACGGTGGACGTGCCGCGGCTGGTCAGCCGTCCGTACGTGGACATGACCCTGTCCCTGATGCGGCACTTCGGCGCCCGGGTCGAGGAGGAGGGCAGCACGATCACGGTCCACCCGGGCGGCTACCGGCCCACCGACCTCGACATCGAGCCGGACGCCTCGACCGCCTCGTACTTCTTCGCGGCGGCGGCCGTCACCGGGCGCACCGTACGGGTCCGGGCCCTGGGCTCCGGCAGCCTGCAGGGCGACACCGCGTTCGTGGAGGTGCTGCGGCGCGCCGGGGCCCGGGTCACCAGGACCGCGGACTGGACCGAGGTCACGGGCACCGGAGCGCTGCGCGGCGGATTCAGCGTCGACATGGGCGATATCTCGGACACCTTCATGACCATGGCCGCGATCGCCCCGCTCGCGGACGCCCCCATCACCATCACGGGCATCGCGCACGCCCGGCTGAAGGAGTCCGACCGCATCGCCGCCGTCGCGGGGAACCTCCGCGCGCTGGGCATCGAGGTCGAGGAGGGCCCGGACCGCATCACCGTCCACCCGGGCGCCCCCGTCCCGGCGACGGTCGACTGCCACCGGGACCACCGCATCGCGATGTCCTTCTCGGTACTGGGCCTGCGCGCCGCCGGCATCACCCTCGACGATCCGGCCTGCGTGGCCAAGACCTTCCCCGGCTTCCACGAGGAGCTGCGCCGGCTGTTCGGCTGAGGGGCAAGGACGCCCCCCGGGGCCCGCGCCGCGGTCAGCGGACGACGTCGAAGACGTTCTTCTGCAGGCCGTTGGCGTAGGCCTCGTGCTCGACGAGCTTCAGCTTCTGCGCGTCCTTGTCCGTGGCGCTGAAGAGCCGCTTGCCCGCGCCGAGCAGCAGCGGGAAGACGAGCAGGTGGTAACGGTCGATCAGGCCGGCGTCGGAGAGCGCCCGGTTCAGGGCGGCGCTGCCGTGGACGATGATCGGGCCGCCCTCGGTCTCCTTCAGGGCGGCGACCTCGTCGAGCGAGCGCAGGATCGTCGTGTCGCCCCAGTCCGACACCAGGTCGTCCTCGGTGAGGGTGGTGGAGACGACGTACTTCGGCATCACCTTGTAGTCGGCGAAGTCCTCCATGGCGGGCCACACCGGGCTGAACGCCTCGTAGCTCGTGCGGCCCAGCAGCATCGCCGAGGCCTCCTTCTGCTCCCGGCCCTTGATCTCGAACGCCTCGGGCAGGAACTCGACGTCCTTGAAGGTCCAGCCCGAGTTCCGGTACCCGGGCTCGCCGCCGGGGGCCTCCACGACCCCGTCGAGGGAGATGAAGGCGGAGCTGATCAGGGTGCGCATCGTGGGTCCTCGATATCTCGTGGCTGGCTCTAGGCAGGTCCGTCCGGCGCGCCCCCGCGGCCACTTCCGTGGCTGCTGCGGCGCGCCTTCCATGATCTAGGACTGCGGGCCACCGGGAAACTCATCGGTCCCCGGGAAAGATCTTTTTCTTCGGTTCGGAAGGCCGCCGCGGTTCGGAAGGCCGCCGCGGTTCAGAAGGCCGCCGCGTGGTCGAGGACCCAGTCGCGGTAGCTGCGGGCCGGGCGGCCGGTGACCTTCTCGATGTCGGTGGTGGTCGGCGCGGTGCGGCCGACCGCCTCCGACCAGACCTTGAGGATGCCGTCGAGGACCGGTCCCGGGACGTGGGCGCTCATCGCCCGGCGCACCGCCTCGACGGGCAGCTCGGCGTACTCGATCGGCCGGCCGATCGCCTCGCCGAGGATCCGGGCCTGGTCGGCGTGGGTCAGCGACTCGGGCCCGGTCAGCTCGTAGACGCGGCCCCCGTGCCCGTCCCGGGTCAGGGCCAGGGCGGCGACGGCGGCGATGTCGGCTTCGTGCACCGGCGCGGAGGCCGCCCCGGCGTAGGCGCCGCGCACCACGTCGCCGGACCGGGTCTGCCCGGCCCACATCAGGGTGTTGGCGGCGAACGCGTCCGGACGCAGGAACGTCCACTCCAGGCCGGAAGCGCGCAGGGCCTGCTCGACCTCCGCGTGGTAGGCGGCGATCGGCCCGTCCTGGACCTCGGCGGCGTCGTCGACCGCGCCGGAGGACAGCAGCACCACCTTGCGCACCCCGGCCCGCTCCGCGGCGGCGACGAAGCCCGGTCCGCTGCCCGGCGCCGCGAACAGGAACACCGTGCCGACCCCGGCCAGCGCCGCCTCCAGTGACACGGCGTCGGAGAGGTCTCCGGCGACGACGTCGGCCTCGGCCGGCCACACCGAGCGCTGCGGATCGCGGGTCAGGGCCCGGACGTCGTGGCCGTCCTCGATCAGCAGGTCCAGCACGTGGCGGCCGACGTTCCCGGTGGCTCCGGTGACGAGGATCATGAGCGTCTCCCTTGGCTTTCGCGGTTCTGCCGTGGCCCGTTCGGGGCGGCACGACAGACACTAGGAGCCCCTGAGGACAGCTCCGGTCCTCAACCAAAGGCGATCATCGAGGAGTTCACCGCGCATGCTGGAGACCTCGGCGCGACTGCTGCGCCTGCTGTCCCTGTTGCAGTCCCGGCCCGACTGGCCCGGGCCGGAGCTGGCCGGCCGGCTCGGCGTGACCACGCGGACGGTCCGGCGGGACGTCGACCGGCTCCGGGGCCTGGGCTACCCGGTGGAGTCGGTCACCGGCACGGCGGGCGGCTACCGGCTCGGGGTCGGCGCCGCCCTTCCGCCGCTGCTGCTGGACGACGAGGAAGCGGTGGCCGTCGCCCTCGGCCTGCGCGCCGCCGCCACCGGGTCGGTCTCGGGGATGGAGGAGACCTCGCTGCGCGCCCTGGCCAAACTCGAACAGGTCCTGCCGTCCCGGCTGCGCCACCGGGTGAGCGCGGTGCAGTCCGCGATCCTCCCGCTGGCCGGGGCGGGACCCGCGGTGGAGGCGAGCCTGCTGGCGGCCCTGGCCGCCGCCTGCCGCGGCCACGAGGGGATCCGCTTCGGCTACCAGAAGAAGACCCGGCGCGTGGAGCCGTACCGGCTGGTGCACACCGGCCGCCGCTGGTACCTGCTCGCCTTCGACCTGGACCGGGACGACTGGCGCACCTTCCGCGTGGACCGCTTCGACGCCCCGCCCCAGCCCGGCCCGCGCTTCGCGCCACGGCCGGCGCCGGCGCAGGACCTGAGCGCCTACATGTCCCACGCGCTGTCCTCGGCGCCCTACCGGTTCCAGGCGAAGATCCTCTTCCACGCCCCGATCGAGGTGGTCGCCGAACACACCTCGCCCACCGCCGGGCGACTGGAGAAGCTCGACGAGCAGTCGTGCCTGTTCCACGCCGGAGGCGGCTCCCTGGACCAGATCGCCCTGTACATCGCCCTCAAGGGCATCGACTTCCAGGTCCTGGAGCCCGCGGAACTCCGCGACCACGTCCGCGCACTGGCGGCGCGGCTGACCCGTGCGGGCGTGTAGCTTTCACTTCCAGTTCATTGCAACGTTTGGGCTTCTGTCGTTGCATTCAATTCCAAGCCTTCGCAACGATTTGATGGCACTGGCCTGCGGTGATTTAGTTTCCTCGCGATGAGTTGCTTGTCGAGATATGGAAAGCAACGTAGCTTTTCGTTCATCGGAAACAACGAGTCGCAGGAGAGAGTCATGCAGAAGTTCGCCACCGCCACCCCGATCTCCGCCGTGCTGGACATCCCCGCCGGCAGCATCCGCTTCATCGCCGCGGACCGCACCGACACCGCGGTCGAGGTCCGGCCCGCCGACGCCTCGAAGGGCCGTGACGTGAAGGCGGCCGAGCAGACCTCGGTCGAGTACGCCGACGGGGTCCTGCGGATCGCGGCCCCGGCGAAGAACCAGCTGCTGGGCGCCTCCGGTTCCATCGAGGTGACCGTCCAGCTGCCCGCCGGATCCCGCGTCGAGGCGAAGGCGGCCGACGCCGACCTGCGGGGCGTCGGACGCCTCGGCGACGTCGTCTTCGAGGGCGCCCGCGGCTCGGTCAAGCTCGACGAGGCCGCGAGCACCCACCTGACCCTCGCGGCCGGCGACGTCGCGGTCGGCCGCCTGGGCGGCCCGGCCCGGATCAGCACCCAGAAGGGCGACCTGCGCATCGCCGAGGCCCTGCGCGGCACGGTCGAACTGCGCACCGAGTACGGCGAGATCTCGGTCGGCGCCGCCCGCGGCGTCAGCGCCACCCTCGATGCCGGCGCCGCCCACGGCCGGATCCACAACGCCCTGCGCACCACCGACGGCGCCGCCGCCGGCCTCGACATCCACGCGACCACCGCCTACGGCGACATCACCGCCCGCAGCCTCTGACCACCGGCACGGCGGTGCCGGTCTCCACGGACATGGGCGAGGGCGTCATCGCCCGCTTCCGCACGACGGCGATCCACCGCGGAGCGGTCCTCGTCGGGCCGGGGCTCAGTGGTTCCAGTGGGACGCCGTTTTCAGGAGGCGGTCGTTCGCGTCCGGGGAGCCGATCGTGATGCGGACGCCCTCGTCGCCGAAGGGGCGGACCATCAGGCCGGCCGCCTCGCAGGCGTCCGCGAAGTACGAGGTGCGCGAGCCCAGGCGCAGCCAGACGAAGTTGGCGTGGCTGGTGGGGACTTCGTACCCCTCCGCGCGCAGGCCGGCGCTGACGCGGTCGCGTTCCGCCACCAGGTCGGCCACCCGCTCGCGGAGTTCCTCGGTGGCCCGCAGGGAGGCCAGGGCGGCGGCCTGGGCGGGGCCGCTCACGCCGAGCGGTACGGAGCAGGAGCGCAGGGCCGCCGTCACGTGCGGATGGGCCACCGCGTAGCCGACGCGGAGCGCGGCCAGTCCGTAGGCCTTGGAGAAGGTGCGCAGCACCGCCACGTTGGGGCGGTCCCGGTAGAGGTCGATGCCGTCCGGGATGTCTTCGGAGGCGTCGACGAACTCGCGGTAGGCCTCGTCGATGACGACGAGGACGTCGGAGGGCACCCGGTCCAGGAAGCGTTCCAGCTCGGCGCGGCGCACGGCGGTGCCGGTCGGGTTGTTCGGATTGCAGACGAAGACCAGGCGGGTGCGGTCGGTGACCGCGTCGGCCAGGGCGTCCAGGTCGTGGGTCTCGTCGCGCAGCGGGACCTGGACGGAGGTCGCCCCGGCGGCCCAGGTCAGCAGCGGGTACGCCTCGAACGAGCGCCAGGCGAAGACGACCTCGTCGCCCGGGCCCGCGGCGGCGGCGACCAGGTGCTGGGTGATGCCGACCGAGCCGGTGCCCAGCACCAGGTGGTCGGCGGGCACGTCGAGGCGTCCGGAGAGTTCCGCGACGAGCTCGGCCGCGGTGGGGTCGGGGTAGCGGTTGAGGCGGCCCAGCCAGGTCTCGACCGCGGCGATCACCGACGGGAGCGGCGGGTACGGGTTCTCGTTCGAGGAGAGCTTGTCGACGAACTCGTCGCGGGCCGCGCGGCCCGGCACGTAGGCGGGGACCGTCGAGACGTCGGCGCGCAGCCGGGGCAGGACGGGACCGGGCGTGGCGGGCGTGGTGTCCGTGGTGGGCATGGCGCAGTCAGTCCTTAAACGGGAGAGTCCTCGGGTGGGGTGGTCCTCGGGCGGGTGGTCCTCGGGCGGATGGGCGGCGTGCCGGGCCGGGGGTACAACACCGTCCGGCCGCGCCGACGGGGGAGGCGGCACGGCCGGACGGTGACCAGGGGGCCGGGGGAGGGGGACGGCGCGGGGGCTGAGGGGGTTCAGCCCCGCGCCGGTGCCGGCGGGTTGTAGGGCGAGGGACCGCCGAACGCCCAGCGCAGCCGGGTCGCCCCGTCGATCTGCACCACGCGTTCGATGTCGAACTCGCACATCCGCAGGGCTCCGGGCACGTCGGCCCGGTCCCCCTCGGCCCAGTTGATCCGAGCCTTGCCCGTCAGTTGCAGGGTGTGGCCGGACTCCCAGTCCAGGAAGAGCAGTCCGCAGTTCTCGTTGAGCTGCAGATTGCCCAAGGTCATGTAGAAGGAATTGCCGAAGTAGTCGGGCCATACGAGCCTGCGCGGTCCCGCCACCGTGACGAAACCGGGGTCGCCGCCCCGGTGCGAGGAGTCCGCGCCGTAGCCGTCGGCCTGACTGGCGATGAAGAAGGTGTCCGCGCCGCGGATCCACTTCTCCTGTTCGGGCGTCAGCGCGTCGCCGTCCCGGGTCTCCCGGGTCGCCGACGCGGGACCGTCCGCGACGGGGACCCGTACCTGGAGGTACTTGGGGCAGTTGCCCAGGACCTGCTCGGTGCGGATGTGGAGGGAGTCCCCTTCGCGCCGCGCCACGCCGTTGATCCGGATCCGGGTCGTCGTGTGCGGTTCGAGGGCGAGCAGCCCGATGTCGGCCGTCTCGGCGAAGGCCTCGGCGAGCGGATCGCCCGGCACGGGCAGGGAGGACAGCGTGATCGTGCGCCGGCTCGTGGGCAGGGCGAAGCCGGGGTCGCCCGTGACCAGCGAGGACCACATGGCGCCCGTCGCGTCGGCGCCGCCCAGGAAGAGCATGCGCTGGCGCATCAGGTACTGGTCGAAGCCGGGCTGGATCACGTCGTCGAACATGGGCGATCCCCAGCCGGGACCGCCTTCGCCGGCCTGCTTCTGGACGGCCTGTTCACCCTCGTGATGGGGGGTCTTGATCACGGGAATCGGGATCCTCCGGTCGGGACGGGCGCCGGGGCCGACGGGGTCGCCGTCGGCCAAGGTGCCCGTCTACGGGGCGCCGGTCAGCGGGCGCCGATCAGCAGGGCGGTGTCCACGACACGGTTGGAGAAGCCCCACTCGTTGTCGTACCAGCCGACGATCTTGACCTGGCGGCCGTCGCCGATCACCTTGGTCAGGCCCGAGTCGAAGATGCACGACGCGGGGTCGGTGACGATGTCGCTGGAGACGATCGGCTCGTCGGTGTAGGTGAGGATGCCCGCGAGGGCGCCCGCGGCGGCCTTCGCGAAGATCTCGTTGACCTCTTCGACCGTCGTCGCGCGGCCGACGCGGACGGTGAGGTCGGTGGCCGAGCCCGTCGGGATCGGCACGCGCAGCGCGTACCCGTCGAGCTTGCCCTTGAGCTGCGGCAGGACCAGGCCGATCGCCTTGGCGGCGCCGGTGGTGGTCGGCACGGTGTTCGTCGCCGCCGAGCGGGCGCGGCGCAGGTCGCTGTGCGGACCGTCCTGGAGGTTCTGGTCCGCGGTGTAGGCGTGGACCGTGGTCATCAGGCCGTGCTCGATGCCGAGCGCGTCGTCGAGGACCTTGGCCAGCGGGGCCAGGCAGTTGGTCGTGCACGAGGCGTTGGAGACGATGTCGTGCACGGCCGGGTCGTAGAGCTCGTCGTTGATGCCGAAGGCGATCGTCAGGTCCTCGTTCTTCGAGGGCGCGCTGATGATGACCTTGCGGGCACCGGCCTCCAGGTGGGCGCGGGCCTTGTGCGCGTCGGTGAAGACACCGGTGGACTCGATGACGACGTCCACCTCCAGCTCGCCCCACGGAAGCTTCGCGGGGTCGCGCTCGGCGGTCACGCGTATGGTGCGCCCGTCGATGACGAGGTTGCCCTCGACGGCCTTCACGTCGTGTCCGAGCCGGCCGAGCGTGCTGTCGTACTTGAGCAGGTGGGCCAGCGTTGCGGCGTCGGTGAGGTCGTTGACGGCGACCACCTCCAGGCCGGTGCCCCGCTGAAGGGCGGCGCGGAAGAAGCTGCGGCCGATGCGGCCGAATCCGTTGATGCCGACCTTGATCGTCACGTGATACCCCTCGTTCGGAAACTACATCCATGACCGCACGTGAAGCCGCGTTGTCCGGCCAGTCCTCGTCCTCAACTGTACCGGCTGACTTCTGGGTTGGCTTGCGTAAATGCGCCTGTTCATGGCCTGTTTGCGCACGGAACCCGTGGTGAGGCCCAGTTGATTGGAACATCTGATGGCGAGCGAGTACCTGCATGAAGGTATGTTTCTATGGGCCTGCTTGTCATGACACGACGCTTCCCGGAGCGAGGAGAACGATGGACATGCTGCCCCTCCGCGTGCCGAGCGCATTCGTGCCGGACCGCAGTCCAGCGCTCGCCGCACCCGCCACCTGCACGGCGCGGGTCATCCGTACGCACAGCGAGTCCGTGTACGGGACCACCGTCCGCCGCGAGTTCGGAGACGTCACGATCTCCCTCGTCACCGGGGAGGCCCACGAGGCCGTCCGCCCCGGTCGCCACATCCGCCCCGACCCCTCCGAGTCCCTTCGGGTGTTCCGGGCGCTGGCCGGCGAGATCCACGTCCACCAGGACGGCCGCCGCGGCTCGGCGAGCGGCCCGCAGATCATCTGCTGCGACACCAGCCGCCCTTACCGCCTCGTGCTGCCCCGGCCCTTCCACCTGGTCGAGGTCCAGCTGCCGCACCGGCACCTCGGCATGTCGGCCGGCGACACCGCCAAGCTCACCGCCACCGGCTGGTGCGGACGGATGGGCGCGGGCGCCCTGCTGTCCCAGCTCCTCGCCGGACTCCACGACCACGGCACCGAGATCCACTCCGCCGTCGACCGGGTCGGCGCCACGGTGGCGGGCCTGACCGCGGCCGTCCTCGCGGACCGGCTGCGCAATGTCGCGGCCGAGGACGAGGTGGCCCGGCACGACCTCATGCTGGCCATCCAGTCGTACATCCGTGCACGGCTCTCCGACCCCGACCTCACCCCGCAGGCGATCGCCGAGCACCACAACGTCTCGCTGCGCTACCTCCAGCGGATCTTCCAGGAGCAGGGAACCAGCCCCGCCCGATGGATCCGGGACGAGCGCCTCGCCCGCTGCCGGTCGGAGCTGCGCGACCCGCGGCTCGAGCACCTGCCCGTCGGGGTCATCGGCGAACGGTCCGGCCTCTACCAGGCCTCGCACTTCAGCCGGCTCTTCCGCGACCGGTACGGCCTCACCCCGCGCGGCTACCGGACCATGCGCGAGGCCGTGTCCACGTAGGGGACCGCCGCCGCTGAGCAACGACGAGCACCGCCGAGCACCGACGACCGACGCGCACTGACATCCGAGGAGGATGACGGATTTGACCGGCACGAGCTTCGAATTCCCCGGTGAGTACTACGAGATCATGCGGAAGGACTTCCGCAACCTCGACGCCGAGACGGAGTTCCTCGCATCCCTGCTCCCCGACGCGGGCACCGTACTCGACCTGGGCTGCGGCACCGGCTCCAACCTGCGCGCCCTGCGCGAGCGCGGCCACCGCGGCACCGGCGTCGACCAGAGCGCCGCGTTCCTGGAGTACGCCCGGGCCGCCGGCGACGAGGGCATCTCCTACGTGGAGGCCCGCGCCGAGGAGTACCGCACCGACGAGCGCTACGACCTCGTGTACAGCCTGTTCATGACGCTGAACTACCTGGACCGCGGCCGGCTCCCGGCCGTCCTGCGCTCCGTCCGCGAGCTGCTGAACCCCGGCGGGCAGGTCGTCCTGGAATTCGGCCACCTGCTGAACTTCGTCGACTCCTTCCAGCCCAACAGCGTCGGCCACCACCGCCGGGACGGGGTCCTCATCACCCGCCTGGCCCGCCAGTTCATCAACGCGCACGCCGCGAACTGGCGCAACGAGGAGACCCTGCTGGTCCGCACCGCGGACGGCACGGTCGCCATGTACGACAACTTCTTCGACCAGGCCGTCCTGACCGGGCCCGAGGTCCGCGAACTGCTGGCCGCGGCGGGACTGACCATCACGGCCGAGTACGGCGGGTTCCGCAAGGAGCCCGCGCCCTTCCACGGCCGGGGCCCGCTCGTCATCGTGGCCACCGCGACCCCCGCCGACACCGCGTCCGACACCGCTCAGCAAGAGGAGAACCAGGCATGACCGGCACCGGCATATCGCTGCTCGACGGCGGGCCCGCCCCCGAAACCGGCGTCGCGCACCTCGGCGCCGCCCTCGTCCGCGCCGTCGCCGAGAGCGAGGGCCGCGGCGTGACGTACATCCGCGCCGATGGCACCGAGGTGCACCAGAGCTACGCCGAGCTCCTCGACGCCGCCTCGCGCGTCCTGGCCGGCCTGCGCGCCTCCGGCGCCGCGATCGGCGAGAAGATCATCCTGCAGTCCGCGGACGACGCCGACCTCCTCTCCGGCTTCTGGGCCTGCATCCTCGGCGGCTTCCTGCCGCTGCCCGTCAGCGCCGACGCGGTCAACGGCCCCGGCCTGCTCGAGCGCGTCTGGGCCGGCTACGGCCGCCCCCGCGTCCTGACCGGCACCGGCCAGGAGCTCGCCCCCGCCGTCACCGCCGACGCCGGCTGGACCGCCGCGCACCTGGGCGACGTGGCGAGCCTGCGCACCGCCCACGAGCCGGACCTCGCCTGGCACGAGCCGGACGCCGTGGACCCGGCCGTCCTGCTGCTCACCTCCGGCAGCACCGGCGTGCCCAAGGCCGTCACCCTGACCCACCGCAACATCCTCACGCGCAGCGCGGCCACCTCCCGCGTGAACAAGCTCGACGCGGACACCCGCACCTTCAACTGGATGCCGCTGGACCACATCGGCGGCCTCGTCATGTTCCACGCGCGCGACGTCTTCCTCGGCGCCGCCCAGGTCCACGCCAAGATCCAGTGGGTCCTGGAAGACCCGCTGCGCTGGCTCGACGCCGTCTCCACCCACCGGGCCGACACCACCTGGGCGCCCAACTTCGCCTTCGTGCTCGTCAACGACCAGGCCGACCGCTTCGAGGGCCGCGGCTGGGACCTGAGCCCGCTGCGCTACATCATGAACGGCGGCGAGGCCGTCCGCTCCGGCGTAGTCCGCCGCTTCCTGGACCTGCTGGCCCCCTACGGGCTGCCCGCCACCGCCATGTTCCCCGGCTGGGGCATGTCCGAGACCACCGCCGGTGTGGCCGACTGCCAGTTCACCGAGGCCGCCGCCGGCGACGACCGCTACGTGCCCGTCGGCCGCCCGCAGCCCGGCACCCGCATCCGAGTCGTCGACGAGCACGGCGCCCTCGTGCCGTGGGGCATCACCGGCCGCCTCCAGGTCACCGGTTCGACCATCACCTCCGGGTACTACGACAACCCCGTGCAGAACCGGCAGTCCTTCACGGACGACGGCTGGTTCAAGACCGGCGACCTGGCGTACGTGGAGAACGGCATCCTCACCGTCACCGGCCGCACCGACGACGTCATCCAGCTCGGGGAGATCGCCTACCACGGCCACGAGATCGAGGCCGCCGTCGAGGAACTCGACTTCATCGAGCCCTCGTACACCGTCGCCTCCCTGGTCACCGCCGAGCCCGGCGGCGCCGAGGAGCTCGCGGTCTTCTTCAGCCCGCGCTCCGGCGCCATCACCGGGGAACAGGGCGAGCGGATCCGCGAGCGGGTCCGCGAGCGGCTGGGCGTCGACGTACCGCACCTGCTGCCCGTCGACCGGTCCGAGATCCCCAAGACCGGCATCGGCAAGCTCCGCCGCGCCCAGCTCCGCAAGAGCTTCGAGGACAGCCTGGCCTCCGTCCCGGCCGGCACCGCGGCCTGATCGTACGGGTGGTGCGGTCCGGGCGGGCCCGCCCGGACCGCACCACCCGTACGTCTCCATCCCCTACGCACGAGGAGCGCCCATGGCGCAGCAGGAGCGAGCCGAGCGGACGCGCCGGGCTCTGATCAACGGTGCCGCCAAGGCCATCGACCTCTACGGCTACGAAGGGGCCTCGCTCGCCGTCATCTGCACCGCCGCAGGAGTGACCAAGGGCGCCTTGATGTACCACTTCCCCGCCAAGGACGACCTGGTCAGAGCCGTGCGCACCGAAGCCCGGCAGTCGATCGTGGGCGCCCTGGGCGCGGTACCGCACCGCGGGATCCGGCCCTTGCAGGCCGCCGTCGACATCACGCACGCGGTCGCCGGGCGGCTCGGGCACGACCCCGTCGTACGGGCGGGCGCCCGGCTGACCCGGGAGTTCGTGCACTACCCCGACGGCAGCGTCTCCTGGACCGACGCCGTCCGCGAGGAGCTGGCCGACGCCCTGGCCGGAGCGGCCGATCCCTGGGGGACGGCCGCGCAGCTCGTGTACTCACTGATCGGGATGGACGTGTGCCTGCGCGCGGAGGAGGACCGCCCGGGCCGTTCCTGCGGGCCGCTGCGCGGGCACCTGACCCGGCTGTGGCAGCTGATCCTGCCGGGGATCCTCGCGGCGCCGCAGGCCGTGGAGCTGTACCGGGCCGAGGGCTCGTCGCCGTACTGCGCCTTCGCGGCCGTCCCCGAACCCGTGCACCTCGGGCCGCGGGGGTGAGCGTGGACCGAGCAGGGGCGGTCGTGGCGACGAGCGCGCCCGATCCGCGTCCGCTGACCGGCGAGCCGCTCAGCCTGGACCTCCTCAACACCCTCTGGCACGACCGGTACGGCCGCTACGACCTGCTGGACTCCACCGCCGGCCTCGCGTGCTGGCTGGCCGGGTCCCGGGCGGCCGCCGCGTACGCCTGCGGCGAGCTGCGGGCCGACCGGACCACCCTGACCGCGGTCCGGGCCGCCCGCACCGCGCTGGCCGGTGTGGCCGGGCGCGCCGATGCGGGGCCGATGGCGCTCGACGCCTTCAACAGGCTGCTCGACGCGGGCCGGATCCGCCGGCTGCTCACGGCCACCGGGCCCGTCGAGCGGCTGGAGGCGCCCGACTCGGGCCGTCTGCTCGGGTACCTCGTGGCGGCGGATTACCTCCGGCTGCTCAGTACCGCGCGGGACCGGGTGCGCACGTGTGCCAACCCGACGTGTGGGCTGCGGTTCCACGACGTGAGTCGCAACGGCACCCGTCGGTGGTGCACGAGCACGGGGTGCGGGAACCGGGCGAAGGCGGCCCGCCACTACGCCCGCCGGACGGCCTCCGCTTCCTGACACCGGCCCCGGCCCGGCTGCGGGGTGTGCCGCTGCGCGGGGCGAAGTCCCCTACCCGCCCTTCCACCGTTCCCCGGGCTCTGCCCGGACCCGTTGCCGTGTGCGGCGCCGTTGCCGGGGGCCAGCCCCCGGACCCCCGCTCCTCAAACGCCGGAGGGGCTGGATAAACCCAGCCTCGCCGGCGTTTGAGGCGCGGGGTCCGGGGCGGAGCCCCGGGGAACGGTGGAAGGGCGGGTAGGGGACAGGTCCGCGCAGCCGTGGTGCCGTCTGGTGCCATCTGACGCCACTGTGGCGCGCGATGGCGTCATGGCTCTGACCAGCAAGTTTACGTGTGGCGGCACCACCGCGTGGTGAAGTGGTGCCACATTGGCTCGACATGGCGCCATCGCTGTGCCATGCTGTGCGACATGGACCTCACGCCCTACGTCACCACCCTCCGCCAAGAGCTCGCCGTCGCCGCCGAGGCCGGCGGCGACGAAGCCCGCAAGCTGGCCGAGAGGCTCACCGCTCCCCTGGAGTCGGCCACCCGGCTGACCCTGCTCAACGTGCTCTCCGCCGCGATGGACGAGATCACCCGTGAACTCGCCCCCGGATCGGTCGACGTACGGCTGCGGGGGCTCGACCCCGAGTTCGTGGTGACGGTGCCGGCCGGCGAGAGCCACGCCCCCGCGGAGCCGGCCTCCGCCGCTCCGTTCGCCGAACCGCTCGCGCCGCACGCAGTCGCCGAGGGCGACGAGGGCGGCACCGCCCGCGTCAACCTGCGTCTGCCGGCCCACCTGAAGGCCCGCGCCGAGGAGGCCGCGAGCCGCGAGGGGCTGTCGGTCAACGCCTGGCTGGTGCGCGCCGTATCGGCCGCGGTCGACGGCGGCGCCCGGCCCCGTACGGCGGAGAAGTCCCAGAGCGTGGGGCAGAGCTTCACCGGCTGGGTCCGCTAGCCCGGCTCCCCCATCGCGTCGCACCGCACCGCATCAGTTCGCCCACACCACGTCCCACCAGCGGGGACGCCCGGAAGACCCAAGAGGACGGGACAGTCATGCCTTCTTTCGACACCTCCGAAGCGATCTCGGTCACCGCACACGTGGAGGCCGGTTCCATCCAGTTCACCGCGGGCGACCGCCGCGACACCGTCGTGGCGGTGCAGCCCCGGGACCCGAAGCGCGACAAGGACGTACGGACCGCCGAGCAGACCGAGGTCACGTTCGCGGGCGGCGTGCTGACCGTCAGGACGCCCAAGTCCAACCCGTTCGGCAAGCCCGGCATCGTCGACGTGACGGTGGACCTGCCCACGGGTTCGCACGTCGACACGACCGGCTCCTGGACCCAGGTGCTCGGCGAGGGCCGGCTCGGCGAGGTCCGGGTGAAGACCTCGTCCGGCGACGTCCGCCTCGACACGACCGGCCCGCTCAAGCTGACCGCGTCGCACGGCTCGATCACCGTGGACCGGGCCGAGGGCGCGACCGAGATCACCACCAGCTCCGGCAGCCTGCGCCTCGGCTTCGTCGACGGCCCCGCCGTCCTGAAGAACTCGCACGGCACCACGACCGTCGGCGCCGCCATCGGCGAGCTGCGGGTGAGCGGTGCCAACGGTGACATCGAGATCCGGCGGGCCGAGGACTCGGTCACCGCCAAGACCGCCCACGGAACCCTGCGGGTGGGCGAAGTCGCCCGCGGCACCGTGGAGCTGGAGACCTCCTACGGGGCCATCGAGGTCGGCGTCCGCGAGGGTACGGCCGCCTGGCTCGACGTCAGCTCGGGCTCCGGCCAGGTGCGCAACGCGCTCACCGCGTCCGGGAGCCCGGAGGAGAGCGCGGACACCGTCAAGGTCCGCGCCCGGACGAAGTACGGCAACATCGACGTCCGTCGCGCCCTGGCCTCCGGCGCCTGACCAGCCCGTTCTTCCCCTTCGCGCCACCTTCCCCCGTCACTTCAGCCTTCGAATGGAGGGCCTCATGCCTTCTTCTGTCATGCCCACATCACGTCGGGGAGACGGTCACCCGTCTCCGGCGGCCGTCTCCGCCGTCGGTCTGCGCAAGTCCTACGGGGACAAGACCGTCCTCGACGGCATCGATCTGAGCATCCCGGCCGGTTCCGTGTTCGCACTGCTCGGCCCCAACGGCGCCGGCAAGACCACCGTCGTGAAGATCCTGTCCACGCTCATCGCCGCCGACGGCGGACAGGCGCAGGTCGCGGGCCACGACATCGCGGCCTCGCCGGGCGGGGTGCGGGCGGCGATCGGGGTGACCGGGCAGTTCTCGGCCGTCGATGGGCTGATCACCGGTGAGGAGAACATGCTCCTCATGGCGGACCTGCACCACCTGTCCAAGCGGGAGGGGCGGCGGATCACCGCCGAGCTGCTGGCCCGCTTCGACCTCACCGACGCGGCGAAGAAGCCGGCGTCGACCTACTCCGGCGGCATGAAGCGCCGGCTCGACATCGCCATGACGCTGGTGGGTGATCCGCGGATCATCTTCCTCGACGAGCCGACCACCGGTCTGGACCCGCGCTCCCGCCACACCATGTGGCAGATCATCCGCGGGCTCGTCTCCGGCGGCGTGACGGTCTTCCTCACCACGCAGTACTTGGAGGAGGCCGATCAGCTCGCGGACCGGATCGCCGTGCTGAACGACGGCAGGATCGCCGCCGAGGGGAGCGCGGAGGAGTTGAAGCGGCTGATCCCGGGAGGCCACGTACGCCTGCGGTTCTCCGACCCGGCCGCCTACCGGGCCGCGGTGGCCGCGCTCGGCGAGGTCACCCGGGACGACGAGGCGCTGGCGCTGCAGATTCCCAGTGACGGCAGCCAGCGCGCGCTCGGTTCCCTCCTCGGCCGGCTGGACTCGGCCGGCATCGAGGCGGACGAACTCACCGTGCACACCCCCGACCTCGACGACGTGTTCTTCGCCCTCACCGCCTCCACCCACCAGACCAAGGAAGACGTCCGATGAGCTCTCTCTCCTTCGCCGTCCGCGACTCGGCCACGATGCTGCGCCGCAACCTCCTGCACGCGCGGCGCTATCCGTCCCTCACCCTGAACCTGCTGCTCACGCCGGTCATGCTGCTCCTGCTCTTCGTCTACATCTTCGGCGACGTGATGAGCGCCGGTCTGGGGGACGGCGGCGGGGGCCGGTCCGAGTACCTCGCCTACCTCGTCCCCGGCATCCTGATGCTGACCATCGGCGGCACCACGATCGGCAGCGCGGTGTCCGTCGCCACGGACATGACCGAGGGCATCATCGCCCGCTTCCGCACGATGCCCATCCACCGCGGATCGGTGCTCATCGGGCACGTCGTCGGCAGCGTGATCCAGTGCGTGATGAGCGTGGTCCTCGTGGGCGCCGTCGCCGTGGCGATCGGCTTCCGGTCCACGGACGCCACCGCCGTGGAATGGCTCCTGGCGCTGGGCCTGCTGGCGCTCGTCTCCCTCGCGCTCACCTGGATCGCCGTCGGGATGGGGCTGACCAGCCCGAACGCCGAGGCGGCCAGCAACAACGCGATGCCGCTGATGATCCTGCCGCTGCTGTCCAGCGCCTTCGTGCCGGTCGACGCGATGCCGGGCTGGTTCCAGCCGGTCGCCGAGTACCAGCCCTTCACCCCGGCCATCGAAACCCTGCGCGGGCTGCTGCTCGGCACCGAGATCGGCAACAGCGGGTGGATCGCGGTCGCCTGGTGCCTGGGCCTGGCCGGGCTCGGCTACTTCTGGTCCAAGTCCCTGTTCCAGCGCGACCCGAAGTAGCAGTTGACCGTAGTGGCTAATGCCATTAGCTTAAAGGCAACAGGGATTAGCCATCACTTCCGGGGGGCAGGTCATGACGGAGTTTCTGAGCACCGACGGCGGGCGGCTCGCGTACGAGGTCACGGGCGAAGGCCCGCTGGTCGTGCTCGCGCACGGCATGGGCGACAACCGCGCGGCCTACCGCGAGACCGCCGCCCTCCTCGTCGCCGCCGGATACCGCGTCGCCTCCACCGACCTGCGCGGACACGGGGAATCGAGCACCGGCTGGGCCTCGTACACCCGTACCGACGTGGCGGGCGACCTGCTCGGCCTGATCCGGCACCTCGGCGGCCCGGCCGTCATCGTCGGCCACTCCTTCGCCGGCGGCGCCGCCACCATCGCGGCGGCGCAGGAGCCCGAGCTGGTCGACGCCATCGTCGAGATCAGCCCGTTCACCAGGGCGCAGAAGATCGACTTCGGCGCCCTCGGCTCCAACCCCCGCTACCGCAAGGGCATGCTCCTGCTGCTCGGCACCGGCATCCTGCGCAGCACGGGCCTGTGGAAGCGCTACCTCGACCACGCCTACCCGGGCACCCGCCCCGCCGGTCACGCCGCCCACCTCGCGGCGCTCGACGCCGACCTGGGGCGGCCGGGCAGGATGGCCGTCGTCGCAAAGATGGGGATGTCCGCCCCCACCGACGCGGGCGCCCGCCTCGGCGACGTCCGGTGCCCCGCGCTGATCGTCGAGGGCGACCTCGACTGCGACTGGGCCGACCCGGCCGCCGAGGGCGCGGCCATCGTCGCCGAACTGCCCGCCGGGCGCGGCCGCCTCGTCACGATCGAGGGCGCGGGGCACTACGCCCACGCACAGTTCCCCGCCGAGACCGCCGCGGCCATCGTGTCCTTCCTGAAGGAGACCGCCCGTGCCTAGGGCCTCGCTCTCGGCCGCCGCGGTGGTCGACGTGGCGCTGCACCTCGTCGATGCGGAGGGGCCGGCGGGCCTGACCCTGTCGGCGGTGGCGGGCCGGGCGGGCGTGGCGACCCCTTCCCTCTACAAGCACGTGCGCAGCCTCGCCGAGCTCCGCGACCTCCTGTCGGCGCGGATCATGAACGAGATGGCGGACGAGATCGGCGTGGCCGTCATCGGCCGTTCCGCCGACGAGGCGATCCGCGCGTTCATGACGGCCTGGCGCAGCTACGCCCTGCGCCACCCGCACCGGTACGCGGCCCTGCTGCACAGCCCCGAGCTGCGGACGGCCGAAGCCGGGGAGCGCCTCATCACCATCCTCTTCGCCACCCTGCGGGCGTACGGCCTGGAGGACTCCGCGGCCATCCACGCGGCCCGCTGCCTGCGCGCGACCGCCCACGGCTTCGTCTCCCTCGAAACCGGCGGCGGTTTCGCCCTGCCCGAGGGCCTGGACGAGAGCTACGCCCTCCTGGCGCACATGGTCGTCACGGGCCTGCGCACGCCCTCCGCCTAGCCTCGGCCTAGCCTCCGCCTAGGAGGCCGAGCGGCGGCGGGGCGGCTGCTCGCACTCCACGAACTTCGCGAGGCGACCCTCCACCAGCAGGGTCAGGGCCTCCACGAACGGTTCCCGCAGCCCCTCGGGCAGGGCGGAGAGCACGCTCTCGTGCGTGGTCGAGACGACCTCGTCCGACCGGGCGAGCAGGGCCCGCCCCTTGTCGGTGACTGCGATGATCCTGGCCCGCCGGTCCACCGGGGAGGGCGTGCGGACCGCGAGGCCCTCCTTCTCCAGCTTGTCGGTGATGACGACCATCGTGGTCTTGTCCAGGCCGACCGAGTCCGCGATCTGACTCTGCGTGAACTCGCCCTCCAGCGCCCGGTGCAGCACGCAGTGCGCACGCGGCGTCGCGCCGACTTCGGCGAGGTTCGCCGTCATCTCGGGGCGAACTCCCATGCCCGTGCCCGCCCTTGATTCCCCCAGAGCGCGCTGGACGGCGTTCTCGGTGCTCTGCTCCATGCAGCTGATGATCGTGATCGACATCAGCATCGTGACCGTGGCGCTGAGCTCCATCCAGCGCGACCTGGGGTTCGACCAGGCCCGCCTGGCCTGGGTCACCAACGCCTACACCGTGGGCTTCGGCGGCCTGCTGCTGCTCTCGGGCCGGGTCGGTGATCTCCTCGGACGCAAGCGGCTGTTCATCGGCGGCGTCGTCCTCTCACCCTCGCCTCGGCGGCCTGCGGCCTGTCCGGAACGCAGGAGATGCTGATCGCGATGCGCTTCCTGCAGGGCGCCGGCGCCGCCATGGGCGCGATCGGCTTCGCCGCAGCGGGCGGCGCCTCCCTCGGCATCCTGATCAGCGGTCTGCTCACCCAAGGGGCCGGCTGGCACTGGGTCTTCTACGTCAACGTCCCGATCGGCGCGGCCGCGGCGCTGCTCGCCGCACGCCTGATCCCCGACGACAAGGGCCCCGGCCTCGGCGCCGGCGTCGACCTCCTGGGCGCGGCCCTGGTCACCACGGGCATGATGCTGGGCGTCTACGCCCTCGCCACCGGTTCCGAGCACGGCTGGGGCTCCGCCCGCACGCTCGGCTTCGGCCTCGGCGCGATCCTGATCGTGAGCCTGCTGGGGGTGGCCGCGGCCCTGCTGGCGGCCGCGCGCGTCCCCGAAGACCCCGGCTACCTGCGGGACCTGCTGCCCGTGATGCTGGTGCTCGGCTTCTCCGCCGGCCTGGCCATGCCCGCGGTGATGACGCTGTCGATGTCCGTAGGGGACCCGCGGGACGCGGGCGCCGCCTCCGGTCTCTCCGGCACCTCCGGAATGATCGGAGACTCCCTCGGCATCGCGGCCATGGCCGCGATCGCCGCCTCCTCCGCAGGCAGGGCCCTCGCCGACGGCGAAAGCGCCGCCTCCGCGGCCACCGACGGCTTCCGGCTCGTCTTCGCCGTCGCCGCCGGCCTGGTCCTCGCGGCCGCCGCGGTCGGCTGGTTCGTCCTGCCGGCGGCCCGGCCGGTGCCGCCGGGCGAAGGCGCCCCTTCGGGGCCGCCCCGGCGCGCGCCCGAAGCCGTGGCCTCCTGACCGGCCGCCGTCCGCGAGTGCCCGTACGTCCCTCCAGTCCGTTCCCCGCTTCGTCCCGCCTGCCCAAGGAGCTCCCATGACCACGAACACCCGCCTCGCCGCCACCTCCTCCGCCACCGCCTCCACCTGGCGGCCCCGGCTCCTGACCGTCCTGGGGGCCGCGGCCGGAGCCGCCGTCCTCTTCCTCGCCGGCAAGGCCGGTGGCATCGACCTCGCCGTCGACCAGCGCGACGGCAAGGGACCGGTCGACCTCGCCCTCGGCAGCTTCATCGGCTCCGCCGCGGGCGCCGCCCTGCTCGGCTGGGCCCTGCTCGCCCTGCTGGAGAGGTTCGCCCCGGCCGCGGCCCGGAAGATCTGGACCGCCGTCGCCTCCGTGGTGCTCCTCGCCTCCGTGGCCCTGCCGTTCGGCGTCGAGGCCACCAGTGGTACGAAGATCCTCCTGGCGCTCGCCCACCTCGCCGTCGGCCTCGTCGTCCTCCTCGGTCTGCGCCGCGATGCGCACCCGGCCCGGGGCTGACGGAGCCGCGGATCCACCCGTTCAAGCCGTCCGCAGGTCGAGACACTGGTGCTGGAATATCAACGGAGTGTAAAATAGAGGGTGTTCGTTTTGTTTCCCGATGGAAGTTAGGCACATGGCTGAGCGGAAGAGAGAGCGCGTCCCGCAGAACCGCGCGATCCAGACCAAGGCGACCATCCTGCGGGCGGCCGCCGAGGTCTTCGACGAGTTCGGGTTCAGTGGTGCCAGCATCAGCAAGATCATGAAGCGGGCCGACGTCACCCAGGGCGGGATGTACTTCCACTTCGCCTCGAAGGAGGAGCTCGCCTACGCCGTCATGGTCGGCCAGGGCGAGGGTCTGGAGTTCCCGGCCGGGGAGGACGGGCTGCAGCGTCTGGTGGACATCACGCTCTACCTCGCCGACCAGCTCCGGCACAATCCGGTGCTGCGGGCCGGGGTGCGGCTGGCCGTGGAGCAGGGGGAATTCGGCCTCCGCGACGACGTCGCCTACCAGGCCTGGGTGCTCGAATTCCGCCAGCAGCTGCGCTTCGCCCGCGCGAAGGGCGAGCTCCAGCCGGACGTGGACGACCACGAGCTGGCCTGGATCCTGGTCAGCTCCTTCACCGGGGCGCAGCTCTTCTCCCAGATGTCGACCGGGCGGGCCGACCTCCCGCAGCGGATCGCCTCGCTCTGGCGCTACCTCCTGCCGGCCGTCGCCACCGAAGAGGCCCGCCGCGCGCTGCGGCTGACCCTGCCGGAGGCGGAGGCGGGCGCCCCGGAGAAAACCGAACGACCCCTATGACGTGATCTTGCTCAGGGAGGGCGGGGCGGACGGGGCAGACGGGGCGGGCGCCCCGGGCGCGGCCTGCCGGTCTTCGCGGTGGTTCACCGCATCGGCCACCTCGGACATCTCCTTCCGCAGGTCGAAGGCCTTCCGGGTGCCCTCCAGCCCCAAGCCGTCGTGGTCGTCCAGCAGATGCTTGCGCGCGAAGTTCTTCGGGTCGAGGTCCCGGAACTCGAAGTCCTCGAACTCCGGCCCCAGCCCGGACCGGATGTCGGCCTTGGCGCTGTCCGCGTAGGCGCGGACCTTCCGGATGACGCCGGTGACGTCCTGGATCATCTTCGGCAGTTTCTCCGGGCCGAAGACGAGGACCGCGAGGATCACGAGGGTGATCAGTTCGAGGGCGCCGATGTCGTTGAACACCTTGTCAGCTCCTTGGTGAGTGCGGCCCGGCCGCCGTGGCGCTCACAGGCCACGGCGGCCGGCCCCGTTCCGGCGGGGTCATTCCCCCCGGGCGGTTTCCGGGTCCTGCGGGGCCGGATCGCCGAGCAGGGCGGTCAGTTCCGTGCGCAGCCGGTCCACGTCCCCGGCGTGGCCGTGGGCGGCGACGTGGCCGTCGGGGCGGATGAGGTAGTACCCCTGCCGGCGGCATCCGGTCAGCCCCCGGGCGGTGCCCGCGGCGATGTCGGCCATCCGCACCTGGGGCCGGTCCGCGATCAGGGCGGACAGCTCCCGGCGCCATTGCGGTGCCTCGTCGCGGCAGACGGCCAGGAGCGTCCAGCGGGTGGGATCGGCGGCGGGGCCCGCGATCCGGTGCGGTACGGCCAGCTCCCTGGGGAAGACCGCGCCGACGCGCACGACGGGGCGTACGCCGGGAAGTGACTGGCAGGCGGCGCGGCCACCGGGCACCTGGGTGGGGCGCACCGGGGGATAGGCGAGCCGGCGCCCGGCCATGACCGGGGCGTAGGCGCGGGAGAACAGCCCCGTGCGGCCCGCGAGCCGGAACGCGGCGTCGCGCAGGGCCACCTTGGCGGGCTCGCGCACCATCCAGGCGCGGGTCTGGATGTCGGTGTCGCGCACGACGCGCTCGGCCACGGCGGCGCGTTCGGGTCCGTAGGTGAGCAGCAGGCCGGACGGTGCCTCGCCGCGCACCACGGCGGCGATCTTCCAGGCGAGGTTGTGGGCGTCCTGGAGACCGGTGTTCAGGCCCTGGCCGCCGGCCGGGCTGTGCACGTGGGCGGCGTCGCCGGCGATGAACACCCGGCCGAGCTGGAAGTCGTTGGCGTGGCGGGCGTGGACCCGGAAGACGCTCTCCCAGACCGGTTCGGTGATGCGGACGCCCTGGGGACCGCGCTCGTCCACGATGCTCTGCATCTTCTCCACGCTGACCTGCTCCCCGGGGGCCAGGCTGGAGAAGAAGCGGAAGACGCCGTCGGGGAGCGCGACGATGACCAGGGCGCCCGCGGGCGACTGGTAGTACAGCGCCTGGTCCGGCGGCAGGAACCCCTCGATCCTGGCGTCCACCAGGGCGAAGGCGGTCTCGTAGGTGGAGCCGGTGAACCCGGTGCCCAGCTGGGTCCGCACCGCGCTGCCCGCGCCGTCGGTGCCGATGACGAACGGGGCGCGGGTGCGCTCGATGCGGCCGTCGGCGTGTTCGAGGACCGCGGTGACCCCGTCGACGGCGTCGATGCGGCCGGAGAAGTCCAGGGAGTTGAAGGCGAGCAGCCGTACGCCGTGCTCGACCTTGCCGCCGAGCTCGTGCAGGCGCTCGCGCAGGACGCGTTCGGTCTCGTTCTGCGGCAGGCACAGCGGGCTGAGCGGCTGGGGGAAGTCGAAGGTCGCGAGGCGTTCCCGGTCGGAGTAGTAGCTGAAGGCGTTGATCTGCAGCCCGGCCTCGCGCAGTCGGGGGAGGACGCCGAGGTCCTCGAACAGGTCGAAGCTGCGCGGCCAGACCAGCAGCGCCTTGGGGAAGGGGGAGGGCTCGGGCGCGCGGTCGACGATCCGGACGCGGATGCCGCGCCGGAGCAGCTCGCAGGCGGCCATCATGCCCGTCGGTCCGCCGCCCACGATCAGCACGTCGTACGCCGGCCAGGGCTCCTCTATGTCCTTGCGGCTTGCGGTGCTCGGCATGGCGACTCTCCTTCGGTACCGGGGGATTGGTGGTAAGTGATCTTCATGTTCTCCTATTGACGGTACCTGTAAGATCTCTTACAGTCCATCGAGATAGGATATTGTTTTGCCTGCCGAACAGAGAGAAAGAGGGGGCATGAGCACCCAGACCGACGCCCGACCGCCGGTGCCGGCGCCGGCGCAGCGCAAGGAGACGAGCGGCGCGCCCACGCTGATCGCGGTCGCGCTCGCCAGCATCCTGCTGCCGCTCGCGGTCACCGCGCCGGCGGTCGCCCTGCCCGACCTCACGGTCGACCTCGGAGCCAGCGTCGCCGCCGGCCAGTGGGTGCAGAACGCCTACGGAGTCACCTTCGCGGCCTGCATGCTGGCCGCCGGCTCGCTCGCCGACCGCTTCGGCCGCCGTCGCATCCTGGCCATCGGCGCCGTCGTCTTCATGTCGATGTCGGCCGTGTCCGCACTGTCCACGAGCATCGTGCTGCTGGACATCGCCCGCGCCCTGCAGGGCATCGGCGCCGCAGGCGTCCTCACCAGCGGCGCCGCGATCATGGCCGCGTCCTTCGAGGGCCGAAAGCGCACCCAGGCCTTCGGCGTGCTCGGCGCCTCGTTCGGTGCCGGCCTCGCCCTCGGCCCGATCCTGGGCGGAGCACTGGTCAACCTGGCCGGCTGGCGTACGGTGTTCTGGCTGAACGTCGTGGTCGGCATCGTCGCGCTGACCCTGATGTCGAAGATCAAGGAGTCCCGCGACCCCAACGCCACCACGGTCGACTGGGGCGGCCTGGTCACCTTCAGCGGCAGCCTGTTCTTCCTCGCCCTGGCCTTCGTCGAGGGCGGCGCGAGCGGCTGGCTGACGGCGCCGACCCTGGGCTCGCTCGCCGGGTTCGTGCTGTTCATGGCCGCCTTCGTGCTGGTCGAACTCCGCGTCGCCCGCCCGATGTTCGACCTGTCGCTGTTCCGCAACCCGACCTTCGTCGTGGTCGTCTGCCAGCCCTTCACCATCACCTTCGGCTTCGTCGTGCTGCTGACCTTCCTGCCGCCGTACTTCAACGGGGTCGGCGGCGCGGGCAACACCATGTCCGGCGCACTGCTGCTGCCGCTGACCCTGCCCGTCTTCATCCTGCCGCTGGTCGTCGGCCGGACGGTCGCGGGCCGGGTCTCCTCCCGGGTCCTGCTCACCGCCAGCTCCCTGCTGATCACCGTCGGCTCGCTGTGGCTCGTCGTCCTGGAACCGGGTCAGCCCTGGTACGAGATCGCGGGCCCGCTCCTGGTCTTCGGACTCGGCGTGGGTTCCGCCTTCGGAGCCATGGACAACGCGGCCGTCAGCGTGGTCCCGGTGGAGCGGGCCGGCATGGCCTCCGGCATCTTCAACACCATGCGCATCGCCGGCGAGTCCGTCGCGATCGCCTCCGCCGGCGGCTTCCTGGCCTCCCTCACCCGCAGTGACCTGGCCGAACGTGCCCCCGAACTCGCCGACCGGGCCCAGAGCCTGGCCGGCGAGGCCACCCAGGGCCGCCTCGACGAGACCCTCGCCGGCATCGCACCCTCGCAGCGCGCCGACGCCCTGGAGGCCGTCACGGCGAGCCTCACCTCCAGCATGCACATCGCCTTCTTCGCCCTGGCCGCCCTCGCCCTGGCCGGCGCGATCGTCACCTTCCTGGTCATCAAGGACCGGGAACTCACCGACGCCACCGGCTGAGCCCGCAGGCGTCGCTCCCTACCGGGAGTGCCCCGTGCCGCGCAGTTCCCCCGCTGAAGCCGCCGGGCACTCCCCCCCTTCCGTCTCACGAACGCCGCGCGCCGCCCCGAGCGGCGCGCGCCACCCACCGTGAACCGACAAGAGAAAGCAGACATCATGCGTTACCGCTACCTCGGCGACACCGGCCTGGCCGTCTCGGAACTGTGCTTCGGCGCCATGACCTTCGGCGGCGGCGCGTCCTTCCTCGGCGCCGAGGACCGCAACTGGTCCGAGTTCGGCACGGTCGAGGACCAGAACGTCCTGAAGATGATGGACCAGGCGCTCGACGCGGGCATCAACTTCTTCGACACCGCCGACGTCTACAAGAACGGCATGGGCGAGGAGTTCTTCGGCAAGACCCTGGCCAAGGTCCGGGACCGCGTGATCATCGGCACCAAGGGACGCTGGCGCATCACCGACGACCCGAACGACATCGGTGCCACCCGCCACCACCTGACCGCCGCGGTCGAGGGCAGCCTGCGCCGCCTCAACACCGACTACATCGACATCTACCACATGCACGGATTCGACCCGCGCACCTCGCTGGACGAGACCCTGCGGGTCCTCGACGACCTGGTGAGCTCGGGCAAGATCCGCTACATCGGCGTGTCCAACTACGCCGGCTGGCAGCTGATGAAGGCGCTGTCGGTGTCCGACCGCCGCAACCTCAGCAAGTTCATCGTCTACCAGGGCTACTACAACATCGCCGCCCGTGACCTGGAGCGCGAGATCATCCCGCTCGCCGTCGACCAGAAGGTCGGCATCACGGCCTGGTCCCCGCTCGCCGGCGGGTTCCTCACCGGCAAGTACCGCCGCGGTGAGGGCCGCCCCGAGGGCAGCCGCCTGGCCGAGCGCACCCCGGCGGAGTCGGCGCCGCTGACCGACGAGAACCAGGCCTACGACATCGTCGACGAGATGGCCGCCATCGCCGACGAGCGCGGCGCCACCGTCGCCCAGGTGGCGATCAACTGGGTGCTGGCCAAGCCGGGCATCACCTCCGCCGTCATCGGCGCCACCAAGCCGCACCAGCTGGCGGACAACCTCGCGGCCATGGAGTGGGAGCTGACCTCCGACGAGGTGGAGCGCCTGGACAAGGTCAGCGAGACCACCGCCCCCTACCCGTACTGGCACATCGGCACGGTCGGCGCCGACCGCAAGCTGCCGGGCGACGTCTACCCCGCGTGACCCGCTGACGGGACGAGCCGGACGTGCACATGGAGGGCCGATCCCCAAGGGGTCGGCCCTCTGCGCGTCCCCGCCCGAGCCGCCCGCAGACGCCGGACGCCACCGCCACCACCGACAGAAACGGAACGTCCTCCATGACCACCGCACCCGCCAGGCCCGAAGCGCAGCCCGCGCCCCCCGCCTGGCCCACCCTCGAATACAGCCGCACCGTGAACCGCCTCCTGGTGCACCGCGACGCGCTGAACGAGGTCTTCCTCACCGACCTGCAGCCGGTCGACGAGGCGAGCTACGCCGCCGGAGCCCAGCTGCCGCGCTCGCACGCCTACTACGGAGACCACCTGCTGCGCCCCCTGGCCCACGACCCGCTGCTGATCCTGGAGGCCTGCCGGCAGGCGGGCCTGGCCGGGGCGCACCGCTTCTTCGGCGTGGCCATGGACCACAAGTTCATCCTCACCCACATGTCCCTGCACCTGTCGCACCCGCAGCAGGTCACCGTCGGCTCCTCGCCGGGCGCCCTGGCCCTGCACGTCAAGATCGTCGCCCGCAAGGAGCGCGAGGGCCGGGTCACCGGCCTGGACTACGAGTTCGACCTCTCCGTCGACGGCTCCGCCATCGGCACGGCGACGCTCGGCCTGCGCTTCAAGAGCCCCACCGGCTACCTGACCCTGCGGCTGAACAACCGGGACGGATACGCCCTGCCCTCGTCGGCCACCTACCCCCACTCCACGCCGGGCACCCCGATCCCGCCGCACCTGGTCGGCCGGGCCAGCCTCGACAACGTGGTCCTGGTCGAGCCCGCCCTCACGCACGACAGCGCCTCGGCGCTGCTGCGCGTACCGGTCCGGCACGCGAGCCTGTTCGACCACCCGCAGGACCACCTGCCCGGCATGGTGATCGCCGAAGGCGCCCGCCAGCTGGCCCTGTTCGCCGCGCTCGAACTGCGGGGCATGTCCACCGCGAAGACCCTCGCCACCGACATCGACGTGCGCTTCACCCGGTTCGGCGAGCTGGAGGACGACACGGTCCTGACGGCCGAGATCGGCCCCCGCCCCCGCACCGGACCGGGCGTCGCCTACACCCAGGGCGGCCTGCTGGAGCTCCCCGACGACGGCGCCGAGCAGCTCCCGGTGCGCGTCGAGGCCACGCAGAAGGGCCAGAGCCTGTGCGTCTTCACCTTCCTGCTGACCCGGGTCGCGGCCCAGTGAGCACCCTCGCGTTCGCCGACGTCGACGAGACGCTGATCAGCGTCAAGAGCATGTTCCGGTTCCTGCGGTTCCACCTGCGCGAGCGCGGTGAGCCGGAGGGCACCTACGACAGGCTGGTCGGCGAGCTCCGCACCGCGGCCCGGCGGGGGGCGCCGCGTTCCGAGATCAACCGGGGCTACTACCGGCTGTACGCGGGCGAGGAGGTCCTGACGCTGACGGCGGCGGGCCTGCGCTGGTTCGCGTACGAGCAGGAGGAGCAGCAGCGGCAGGGGAGCGGCCTGTTCATCCCCGAGGTCGAACGGGCGCTGGCCGGGCACCGCGCGGCGGGTGACGAACTGGTGCTGGTCTCCGGCTCCTTCTTCGCCTGCCTCGACCCGGTCGCCACGCACGTCGGCGCCACCGCCGCCTTCGGCACCCGGCCGCTGCAACGCCGGGGCCGGCTCACCGGCGAGGTGCTGTTCCCCATGATCGGCCCGGCCAAGGGCCGGGTCGCCCGCGTCACGGCCGCGCTCCGGGGCGCGGACCCGGCCCACTGCACCGCCTACGGCGACCACATCACCGATCTGGCGCTGCTGGAAGCGGTCGGCCACCCGGTCGCGGTGGGCCAGGACCCGGAACTGGTCGCACACGCCGACCGGGCCGGCTGGCAGCGGCTGGTGACGCAGCAGACGGCGACGGCGATCTAGGGCCGAGCGGTCTGGCGACACCGGACAGAGCACAGCGTCGCACCGCACCGGGCGGACCGACGCAGAACTGGAGGCACTATGAACCCCATCGGAATCCTGGGAACCGGCTCGTACCTGCCCGACCACGTGGTCACGAACGAGGAGATCGCGCGCAGCACCGGAGTCACCGACGAATGGATCGTGCGCAAGACCGGCATCCGGGAACGGCGCAGGGCCGACGACCGCGACGCCACGTCCGACCTGGCGGCCCGTGCGGCCCGCCGGGCCCTGGAGCAGACCGGAATACGCCCCGAGGAAGTGGCGTACATCGTGGTGGCGACCTCGACGCCGGACCACCCGCAGCCGGCCACGGCGAGCATCGTGCAGCACCTGATCGGGGCGGTGAACGCCGCCGCGTTCGACGTGAACGCCGTGTGCAGCGGCTTCGTGTACGCCATGACCGTCGCGGAGCGCATGCTCAGGGGCGCCACCGCCGACGGCAAGTACGCGCTGGTCATCGGCGCGGACATCTACTCGCGGATCCTGGACTACTCCGACCGCAAGACCGCGATCCTGTTCGGTGACGGGGCGGGCGCCGTCGTGCTCGGCCCCGTCCCCGAGGGCCGCGGGGTGTTCGAGACCAGCCTCATCACCCGGGGCGACCAGTACCGGCTGATCAGCGTCCCGGCCGGGGGCAGCAGGATGCCCGCGAGCGCGCGCACCCTGGAGGACGGCGGGCACTTCTTCCGGATGGACGGCCGCGGCGTCCGCGACTTCGTCCAGGAGAACCTCCCCGGCGCCCTGCGCGACCTGTTGGACAAGGCCGACGTGCACCCGAACGAGGTCGCGCACTTCGTCCCGCACCAGGCCAACGGCGTGATGCTCGCCGACGTCTGGCCGGACCTGGGTCTGCGCAACGCCACCCTGCACCTGGCGCTCGACCGGTACGCCAACACCGGTTCGGCCTCGGTCCCGGTCACCCTCGACCACGTCCACCGGGGCGGTGCGCTGGCCGACGGGGACGTGGTGCTGCTCGCCGGCTTCGGCGGAGGCATGACCGTCGGATCCGCCCTCATGCGCTGGGCGCCGACCCGCTACGCCCAGCCCGACCGCCTGGAGCAGCAGTTCGAGGCGAGCCCGCTCGGCTGACCCACGGCCGACCGGTACACGCGCGCGGGCAACGGCCCCGGACCCCGGGGCCGTTGCCCGCGCGGCTCAACCCCCCCCCCGTTCAAGGAGGACCCGATGACCGCCCACGCCCCGTGGACCGCGCTCGATCCCGTGCACCAGGCACCTCACCCCGCGCGGACGGTCGAACACCGGCGCGCCGGACTGCGCCAGGGCGCCGAGGCCGCCCTGCTGTCCCGGCTCTTCGGAGGGGACCACACCCATGCCCCGCGCCCCGCGCCCCGGCCAGGAGACATCCCGCATGCCTAGGCCGGTGGCTTCTACCGGAAGGCCGGCAGATTGCGCGCGACCCACTCGTCGAAGGACCCGGCCGGCCGGCCGAGGACGTTCTCCACATCGGGGCTGACCGTCTGCTCGGCCGGCAGCGGGACGCCGAGGATGTCCAGGGTGCCGTCGATGACCGCTTCGGGCATGAACTGCGCCATGTGGCCGCGGGCCCCCTCGCGGGACAGTTCCACGAAGGCGACTTCCTCGCCCAGGGCCCGGGAGATCGCTGCGGCCTGCCGGCGCGGGCTGATGGCCTCGGGTCCGGTCAGCTCGTACGTACGGCCCGCGTGCCCGTCCTCGTGCAATGCCGCTGCGGCGACCGCGGCGATGTCGGCCGGGTCGACGACCGGCAGGGCCACGTCGCCGAACGGAGCGAAGGCCGTGCGCCCGGTGCGCACCGACTCGGCCCAGGCGAAGGCGTTGGAGGCGAAGCCGCCCGGGCGCAGGATCGTGAAGTCCGCTCCGGACGCACGCACGGCGGCCTCGAACTCACGCAGCCGGGCGTGGGAGAGCGCCTCGGGGCGGGTGGAGTTGATCTGGGAGGACACCAGGACGATCCGCTTGACCCCACCGTCCAGGGCGGCGTCGATCAGGGCATCCGGGCTTTCGCCGTGGCCGTTGAGCTCACCGCCCAGCAGGAGGAAGAAGGCGTCGGCGCCGTCGAGGACGGGCCGCATGCTCGCACTGCTCCCCATGTCGGCCCGGGCGTGGCGGACCCCGGCCGGGAGCCCTTCGAACTCGGGCCGCCGCGAGACGGCCACGACGTCTTCGCCCGCCTCGGCCAGCAGGGGAACCAAGGTCCGTCCGATGTTGCCGGTTGCGCCGGTCACCACGATCATTGCGACTCCGTAAGTGAGTTAGTTAGTTGACTGACTTAGTTGGACCCTAGCACGGTCGCCCCCGGTACGACACAGCCCCCGCCAACGCGCCGCGGGGGCTGCGTCGTACCGGAGATCCGGCGTGACACAGCCCCCGCGGCGGGTGGCGCCCTTCGGTCAGGCGGCTGCACTCATCAGACGGCCTTGGTGCCCTGGGCCTCGACGGCCACGTCCTGCCAGTCGGCCCAGACCTTGAGGCGGTCGGCGTAGGCCGCCGGGAGCAGCTCGTTGCCCTGGGTGCCGAAGAAGACGCGCAGCGGCGGGTTGTCGGAGTCGACGACCTTCAGCAGTGCGGCGGCGGCAGCGCCCGGGTCACCGAAGTCGAGGGTCTGCATGAACGCGCCCAGGGCGTCGCGCACCCCGTCGTAGACGGCGATCGGGTCGACGCCGACGGCGGAGGAGCCGCCCCAGTCGGTCGCGTACGCGCCGGGCTCGACGAGGGTGACCTTGATGCCCAGGCCGGCGACCTCCTGGGCCAGGGCCTCGCTGAGGCCTTCGAGCGCCCACTTCGAGGCGTGGTAGCCGCCGACGAGCGGCCAGGCGACGACGCCGCCGGTGGAGGAGATCTGGACGATGTGGCCGCTGCCCTGTGCGCGCAGGTAGGGCAGGGCGGCCTGGGTGACCCACAGGGCGCCGAAGAGGTTGGTCTCCAGCTGGTCGCGCAGGGCCGACTCGGTCAGTTCCTCGACGGCGCCGAACAGGCCGTAGCCGGCGTTGTTCACGATGACGTCGAGGCGGCCGAAGTGCTGCTGGGCCTGCTGGACGGCGGCGAACACCGCGTCCTTGTCGGTCACGTCCAGCTTCAGTGCGAGGACGGAGTCGCCGTGGGCGGCCACCAGGTCCGCGAGGGTCTCGGTGTTGCGGGCCGTCGCGACGACCTTGTCGCCGCGCGACAGGGCCGCCTCGACGTACTTCCGGCCGAAGCCGCGGGAGGAACCGGTGACGAACCAGATCTTGCTCATGATGTGCTCCATACGCGAAGAGTTCGCAGGTGAGGTGCCGGCCGGGTCGGCCGGCGGGGGTGGGGAAAGCAAGGGGGGGGAGAGCTGGGGGAGAGGGAGTCAGTCCTGGACCTTGGCGATCAGCGGCTGTGCCTGGTCCAGGAAGCGCCGCACGCTGTCGGGGTCGGACGGGGGCGCGTAGAGCACCGCCCGCGTGACGCCGATCTCGCGCAGGGACAGCAGGGCGTCGGCGTCGGGTTCGGCGCCGAAGACGGTGACCGGCGGTGTGCCGGAGCGGCCGATGTGAAGGGCGGCCTGGCCCAGTGTGGTGATGCGGGCGGACAGTTCGGCCAGCGGCATGCCGGCGTGCGGCATCCACTCGTCGCCGAAGTCCAGTACGCGGCGTTCGACGTTCGGGCCCCCGCCGCCCACCAGGACCGGGGGGTGCGGACGCTGACGGGGCTTGGGCCAGGAGAAGATCGGGTTGAAGTTCACGTGCTCCCCGTGGAACTCGGCCTCCTCCCGGGTCCAGATCTCACGCATCGCCTTGACCCGCTCGGCCAGTACGGCCCAGCGGCGTGCGGGGTCGGTGCCGTGGTTCTCGATCTCCTCGGGAATCCAGCCGGCGCCCACCCCGAACAGCACCCGGCCGCCGGAGAGCTCGTCCAGGCTGGCGACCGCCTTGGCCGTGGCGATCGGGTCCCGCTGCGTCACCAGGCAGATCCCGGTGGCCACGAGCAGCTCGCGGGTCGCGGCGGCGGCGTAGGACAGGGCCACGAACAGGTCGTGGGTCCGCGAGAAGTGCGCGGGCAGCTCCCCGATCTCCTTGCGGGTGCGCTCCGTGGCCGGCATGTGGGTGTGCTCGGGCAGGAAGAGCGACTCGAAGCCGCGCTCCTCCACCGCCCGGGCGAGCTCGTCGGGGCGGATCGCGAAGTCCGCGGGGAACATGGCGATGCCTAGCTTCATGGGTGGGTCTTCCTTCATGCCGGAGCGTGGTCGAAGGCGCTTCGGGGCGCTGCTTCGTTTTTGACTCTAGGGATCTGAGAAGAGACTCTCCATGGCGGAAACGATCGAAGAATTGACGATTCGTCTCGACCATGCGTCAGAAAGGTGCTGCCACGGATAGGCTGCACGGTATGGATGTACTAGCCGACGTACTGGCCACCACCGGCTTCAACGGGGTCCTGCTCGCCCAGCTGCGCTCGCGCGGCCCCGGCTGGGGCTGCGCGCTGGAGCAGCAGAACACCGCCGGCTTCCACCTGGTGGCCGAAGGGGCCTGCTGGCTGCGCGTCGCCGGGCAGCCGCCCCTGCAACTGGTGCCCGGAGACGTGGTCCTGCTGCCGCGCGGCGAACCGCACAGCCTGGTGGGAGCCCCGGACGCGGACGCGGTGCCGTACGCCGACCTGGAGGCGGCCCACCCGCCGGGCCGCGAGGGCGTCGTCGACCTCGGCGGCCTGGGGGCCGTCGTCCGCGTGGTCTGCGGAAAGTTCAGCTACGAAGGGGACGCCGCCCGGCACCCGGTGCTCTCCGCCCTGCCTGCGGTGATCCACGTTCCCGGCATGAGCGCCGACGCCGAACTGCAGTCCATCGTCCGGCTCCTGATCGCCGAGACCACCCGCACCCGGCCCGGAGCGCGGGTCGTGGCCGCCCGCCTGACCGACGTCCTGTTCGTCCAGGTGATCCGCGCCTGGCTCGACCTCGCCGATTCCGAGGCCGGCACGGGAGCGCGGCAGCGGTCCTGGCTCACCGCGCTGCACGATCCGCGGATCGGCGCCGCGCTCTCGCTGGTCCACGAGACGCCGCAGGCTCCGTGGACGGTGGAGAGCCTGGCGCGCGAGGTCGCGATGTCGCGCCCCGCCTTCGCTCGGCAGTTCAGGGAACTGGTCGGCGCCGCCCCGCTCGCGTACGTGTCCCGGCTGCGCGTCGACCGGGCCGCCCGGCTGCTGCGCGAGACGGACGATCTGGTCGGCGACATCGGCGAAGCCGTCGGCTACGCCTCCGAGTTCACCTTCTCCCGCGCCTTCTCCCGGGAACTGGGCATCGCTCCCGGCCGCTACCGGCGGGCCGCCCAGGCGCAGCCCGCCGCCTGAGCCCCGCACACTCACGCCGGGTCCAGGACGGAGGCCTCGTCGTCGCCGGGCCCCGCAGGGGCCTCGGCCCGGCGCCGGTCGAGGAGCAGGGAGACGGCCGTGGCGGCGAGGTAGAGCATCCAGACCGGCACCGCCAGCGCCAGCATGCTCAGCGGGTCGGTACTGGGGGTGGCGATCGCCGCGAACAAGGTGATCCCGACGAACATGTGGCGCCACCAGGTGAGCATGCGCCGGCCGGAGACCATGCCGGTCAGGTTGAGCATGACCAGCAGCAGCGGCAGTTCGAAGGCCAGGCCGAAGACCACCGCCATCCGGGTGATCAGGTCGAGCAGGCTGTCGAGCGGCAGCTGGTTGTCGACGTCGGCGGGGGTGAAGTCCAGCAGGACCCGCGCCATCGTCGGCAGCGTCCGGTAGGCGACGTAGGCGCCGGTGGCGAAGAGAGGGAAGCCCGCTCCGGCGAAGAGCAGCGCGTACTTCTTCTCCTGCCGGTGCAGACCGGGCGCGATGAACGCCCACAACTGGTACAGCCAGACCGGCGAGGCCAGCACCACCCCCGCCACCAGGGAGACCTTCAGTGCCAGGGTGAACGGGATGAGCAGGCCGTTCATCACGATGCGGGCGCACGGGACGTCCGGGTCGCGGACGGCCTCGGCAAGGCCCGGATCGCAGCCGACCGCGCCCAGGATCGGGGCGGTGACGAGATCGATGATGCCGGTGTAGCCGAAGCCCGCGGCCGCGGCCACGACCACCACGGCCAGGAGCGCCTTGGCCAGCCGGTTGCGCAGCTCGCGCAGGTGGTCCGCGAGCGGCATCTGGCCCCTGCCGACGGCCTTGTCCCGGGCTCGCGCGCTCCCGGGTGCGGCCGGTTCGCGGGGGGCCGCGGTCCGCCGGTCAGCGGTGGGCCGCGCCCAAGTGTCCTCGAGCTCCTCGGCGTCCGTGTAGGGAGCCGGGGCTGACGGCGTGCGGGCAGACCTGAGCAACTTCACGTCCCCATCTCGTGCGGCGGGCCGGGCGGCGGCCCGCTCCGGATCAGCGCTGTGTCGTCACACCGGCGGGCTCGCGCGGGCCGACCGCGTGAGCCGGGGCGGCTTCCAGGCCGAGCGGTGCCTGGTGCGCGGGGTCGCCGGGCGGGTCGGCCGGGGCCTGGGGCCGGGCGGTGTCGGTCTTCATCGCCTTGGCCTCGCTCTTGAGGATGCGGGCCGACTTGCCCACCGACCGCGCCAGGTCGGGAAGCTTCTTCGCGCCGAACAGCAGCACGACGGCGACGAGGAGCAGGAGTATCTCGGGGGCGCCGATCTTTCCGAACATCAGGGATTGCCTTCCGGGCGGGGTGGCTGGAGCGAGGTGCCGTGGTCTGCGGGGGTCCGCGGCAGACCGGAGGGACGGGCCCTGCGGTCTGCCGCGGGGGTCCGGCGGTGCGCTTCGGCGCGAACGCGTCAACCGTGACGCGTCGTCACGGGACGCGTCAGTAGATGCCGAACATGCGGACCGGGCCGCTGAAGCCGCCGACGTGCTTGAGCAGACCGATGACGGCGATCGCGCCGTTGTCCGGCAGCTGGTCCATGTTGGCGGTCCACTCGATGCCGTAGTGGCCGGTGGGCAGCAGGATCTTGTGCGCCTTGGGGTCGATCACGTCGTGGGCGCCGGAGTCCATGCTCGGGGCGTCGGTGGCGACACCGACGACGTCGCGCTGCGACTGGAGGAACTCCGCCGCGTCCCAGCCGATGCCCGGGAAGTGCGGGTGGCCCGCCTCGTCGCGGTTGAAGATCTTCTCCGGCGTGTGGATGCGCTTGTACCAGCCGTTGTCCATGCAGATGATCGCGCCCTTGGGGATGCGGCCGTAGCGGGCCTCCCACTTCTTCAGGTCGTCGTAGGTGAGCAGCGCGTCCGGGTTCTGCTTGGCGCGCTCCTCGGTCCGGATGATGACCATGGGGGCGATCAGGTCCTCGGCGGCGATCTGGTCCGAGGTGATCTGGCCGTTGCTGAAGTGCTTCGGGCCGTCCATGTGCGTACCGCTGTGCTCGTCGATCGTGAGCAGGTTGGTGTTGTAGCCCTCCTTGTCCACCGAGGCCACCTGCCAGATCTTCGGCGAGGCGACGTAGGGCTGGTAGACGGGGAAGTCGGTGCCGAAGGGGTGGCTCATGTCCACGACCCGGCGGCCGCGGGAGAACAGCTTGTCGATGTTCCCGGCGGCCGAGGTGGCGGCGACGGCCGGCTTGGAGCCCAGCAGGCCCATGCCGGCGACCGTGGCGCCGAGCGCGCCGGCCACACCGAGGAGCTTCCGGCGGCCGGTGCCGGCCCCGAAGCCGGACCTGCGGGCCTCGCCCGCGGTCTGGATGCCGTTCTCGCTGCCCGCCTGGCGGGTCGGGATCTGGTCGTGCTCAGCGCAGAAAGTGTCGCCGTAAACGGCGTGCATGACCTGAGGTCCGCACATGGTGAAGCTCCTCTCGCAGAGCTGCGTGCAGCTCAACGTCCCTTATAAGCCGTCTAGTTGACGGGAAGAATGCGGGGATCGTAATCCATGAATCAGAGTTCGATCAACTCTCTGGTTTCTAAGTGCTGTAAGAGATCTTATACTAGCTCTCGTGCGGCGCCGGTGCGCCGTCGACGCCGTGTGTCCGTCCCTCAGCTCAAGGAGCACCACAAGTGATCGAGACCCTGATCCGCCCGCTGGCGGACGGCTTCATGCAGGTCGGCGTGTTCGTCGCCCTCCTGGTGGGAGCCTTCGCCTGGCTGCGCTGGCGGTACGGACACCGGCTGGTCGCGGTACTGGAGGAGCGGCGCAGGGTCGGGCCGCTGGTGGGCGCACTGCTCGGTGTCTCGCCCGGTTGCGCGGGCGCGCTGCTGCTGACGCCGCTGTACACCCGGGGGACGGTCTCGTTCGGCACCGTCGTCGCCGGCGTGACCGCGACGATGGGCGACTCCTCCTGGGTGATCTTCGCCGCCAAGCCCCTGATGGCGCTCAAGGTGCACCTGCTGCTCTTCGCCACCGGCCTGGTCACCGGTTACCTGGTGGACGCGCTGCGGCTGACGCCCGAGCGCTTCGCCAAGCGGGGCAAGGAGTCCCGCGCCGAGACTCCCGCGATGGTCCGGGAGCTGGTGCTCGTGGGCTCCGGCTCCGGCTCCGGCTCCGGTGGGACCGTCTCGGGCGGCTCCCGCGGCAAGCACGGTTCCCCGGCCCGTACCGGTTCCGTCGCCGCCGTACCCGAGCCCGCCGTACCCGAGCCCGCACCGCTGGGCCCGCTCACGCTGACGCTGTGGTGGGTGGCCGGCGTCGCTTCCCTCGTCGCGGTGCCCCTCGCGTTCCAGCTGGTCGACGAGCAGACCCTGACGCGGCTCACGGGCGGCTACAACCTGTACCTGATCCTCGGCTGCCTCGGCACGCTGACCGCCGCCGCCGTCATGGTCGCCCAGCGGGGCAAGCCCCAGCACGACGACGGCATCTCACCGCAGCGGCCCGGACTCGCGCTGGCCGCCGGGGCGCACGAGTTCGCCATGATCGTGGTCTGGGTCTCCGCCATCTACGTCCTGTGGTCCCTGGTCCACACGCTCACCGGCTTCGACGGCAGCCAACTGCCCCTGCAGGGCTGGCTGGGCGTCCTGGTCGGCGCCGCCATCGGGCTGATCCCGGGCTGCGCGGTGCAGATCGCCTTCACCGCCCTGTACATCGCCGGCGTCGCGCCGCTGTCCACCCTGGTCGCCAACGCGGTCAGCCAGGACGGGGACGCGCTCCTTCCGCTGATCGCCCGGGACGGCCGGGCGGCGCTGCTGACCGCGGTGCTGACCACGTTCCCCGCGCTGGTCGTGGGCTTCGCGATGCTGCTGCTGTCCTGAGCCGGGGCGGGCACCCGCCCCGCCCCCCACGTGAGACGGGCCCGGTGTCACCCACACCGGGCCCGTCTCACGTGTGCGCGCAGGGATCAGGCGGAGACCGCGGCGGCCTGCTCCACCCGGGTGCCGCGGATCAGCCACACCGGGCCCCGGGCGAACTCCTCGATCACCGCGAAGAACCGGGCGAAGTGCTCCCCGGCGCAGTGGGCGTCGAAGGCGGCCTCGTCGGTGTAGGCCTCGTTCAGGTAGAAGCGGTTCGGGTCCTGCGCGTCCTCGATCAGCTCGAAGCGGCGGGTCCCCGGCTCGTCGGCCAGCGAGTCCCTGCCGTCGACGAGCGCGGCGGCGACGAACTGCTCACGCCGTTCGGCGGGCACGTCGAAGGACACGGCGATGTGGTACACGGGTCTCTCCTCACGGTGCGTCATGCGTGCGCGGGCTGCCCGGAGACGGGCCCCGGGCAGCCCGCGGCGGCGGTCCTAGGCGGCGAACGTCGCCGCGTCGATCACGAAGCGGAAGCGGACGTCGCTGGCGGTGACCCGCTCGTAGGCCTCGTTGATCTGCTCCGCGGAGATCACCTCGATCTCCGTGCCCAGACCGCGCGCGGCGCAGAAGTCCAGCATCTCCTGGGTCTCCGCGATGCCGCCGATCATCGAGCCGGCGAGGGTCTTGTTGCCGCCGATCAGCGAGTGCATGCTCACCGAGTTCGGGAGCGCGGGGGCGCCGACGTTGACCAGCGCGCCGTCGGTCTTCAGCAGGCCCAGGTACGCGTCCATGTCGAGCGTCGCGGAGACCGTCGAGACGATCAGGTCGAAGGAGCCCGCGAGCTTGGTGAAGGTCTCCGGGTCGTTCGTGGCGTGGAAGTGGTCCGCGCCCAGCCGGATCCCGTCGTCGCGCTTGTTCAGCGTCTGGCTGAGCACGGTGACCTCGGCGCCGAGGGCGTGCGCGATCTTGACCCCGATGTGGCCGAGCCCGCCGAGCCCGATGATCGCGACGTTCTTGCCCGGTCCGGCCTTCCAGCGCGCGAGCGGGGAGTACAGGGTGATGCCCGCGCACAGCAGCGGGGCGGCGACGTCCAGCGCGATGCCCTCGGGAATGCCCAGGACGTAGTTCTCGTCCACCACGATGCGGCTGCTGTACCCGCCGTGGGTGGGCTCGCCGTTCTTGTCGAGGCTGTTGTAGGTGAAGGTCACGCCCTCGAGGCAGAACTGCTCCCGGCCCTGCCGGCAGTTCTCGCAACGACGGCAGGAGTCGACGAAGCAGCCGACGCCGACGCGGTCGCCGACGGCGTACTTGGTGACGCCGGGGCCCGTGGCCGCGACGATTCCCGCGATCTCGTGGCCGGGCACCATCGGGAAGGTTCCCGGACCCCAGTCGTCGCGGGCCTGGTGGATGTCGGAGTGGCAGATGCCGGCGTACTTGATGTCGATGAGCACGTCGTGCTCGCCCACCGCGCGGCGCGCGATCGTGGTGCGCGCCAGCGGCGCGCCCGGGGTCCGGGCCGCGTAGGCGGGTACCTGGTCGGTCATGGGGGGATGCTCCTGTCGGTTCGTGGATGCGATGGTCGGGCGGGGCCGGGCCGTGGTCAGCGCCGGGCCACGCCGTCCCGGCGCGCCTGCTCGGCCACGGCCGCGGCGACCGCGGGGGCGACCCGGGCGTCGAAGGGGCTCGGCACGATGTAGTCGGCGCGCAGCTCGTCCGCGCCGATGACGTCCGCGATGGCCTCGGCCGCGGCGAGCTTCATGCCCTCGGTCACGGTCGTCGCCCGCGCGTCGAACGCGCCGCGGAAGATGCCGGGGAAGGCCAGCACGTTGTTGATCTGGTTGGGGAAGTCGCTGCGCCCGGTGGCGACGATCCGCGCGTACTGCGCGGCGACCGCGGGGGCCACCTCGGGCGTGGGGTTGGACAGCGCGAAGACGATCGCGCCCTCGGCCATCGTGGCGATCGCGGACTCGGCGACCGTCGCACCGGACAGGCCGATGAAGACGTCGGCGCCCCGGAGCGCCTGCTCCACCGAGCCGGTGTAGCCCGCGGCGTTGCTGTCCAGCGCCAGGGCGGCCTTGACGGGGTTGAGGTCCTCGCGGTCGGTGTGCAGCATCCCCTTGCTGTCGGCGACGGCGATGTCGCCGATGCCCGCCTCGATCAGGATGCGGCTGACCGCGATGCCGGAGGCGCCGGCGCCCGCCACCACGGCGCGCAGTTCGGACAGCTCGCGGCCGGTGAACCGGGCGGCGTTGCGCAGCGCGGCCAGGGCGACGATCGCGGTGCCGTGCTGGTCGTCGTGGAAGACCGGGATGTCCAGGGCCGCGCGCAGCCGGTCCTCGATCTCGAAGCAGCGCGGGGCGCTGATGTCTTCGAGGTTGATGCCGCCGAAGGAGGGGGCGAGCCGGACGACGGTCTCGACCAGGGCGTCGACGTCGGTGGTGGCCAGGCAGATCGGTACGGCGTCGATGTCGGCGAACTCCTTGAACAGGATCGCCTTGCCCTCCATCACCGGCAGGGCCGCGGTGGGGCCGATGTCGCCCAGGCCCAGGACGGCGGTGCCGTCGGTGACCACGGCCACGGTGCGCGAGGCCCACGTGTACTCGTCGGCCAGGGAGGGGTCTTCCGCTATCGCCGTGCACACCCGGGCGACGCCCGGGGTGTAGGCCAGGGAGAGCTGCTCCGCGGTGTCGACCTCGACGGTGGACCGGACGGCCATCTTTCCGCCGCGGTGCAGCGCGAAGACCGGATCCTCGTCGAGGGCGGAGGAGGGGGTGGGGGCGGGGGTTGCAGACATGAGGGTTCCTCGAGTCGACCGTAGGCATCACGAGATGCCCGTTCGCCCCTCACTGTATGTAAGAGATCTTATATCTGCAAGAACTCTGACTCTCAGGGAGAGGTGACTCGGCCCGTCGGTGCCCGCCCGCCCGCGGCGGGCGCGGCCTCAGCCGCTCGCCTTCTTGGTCCCCGCGGCCGGCCGCGCGGCCAGCGCCTGGGAGCACCGTTCCAGGTACTCCAGGAACCGCTTCTCCTCCGCGTTGTCGAAGCAGTCCGTCAGCAGCTGCTCGACCTCGGCGACGGCGGCGTCGGCCTTGGCGATCAGCGACCGGCCGCTGCGGGTCAGCCGCGCCTCCAGGATGTGGCTGTGCACCGGATGCGGCTTGCGCTCGACCAGGGCGTGGCTCTCCAGGGTCGAGAGGACCGAGGACATGGTCTGGGGGGTGACCATGCAGCGCCGCGCCAGCACGGCGCCCGAGAGGCCGGGCTCCTGCAGCAGCGCGTACAGCACGCTGTACTGCGGGACGTTGATCTTGAAGGGGCGCAGGGCCACGTGCTTGGCGGAGGTCAGTTCCTGCTCGACCTGCTTGATGTGGCGCCCCAGGCGCTCGCGTGACGACGACTCCATGAACCCCAGGTTACCCGCATATCTCTTAGTGATATACGACTCCTGCGGCTTCTTCCGCGGAACGCGCTCCCTCCGGAGCCGCCGCACGGACGGCCTCCTTATTTATTCGATATCTTAGGGTGTGTAGATATCTTATGTACTCTCCGTGTCGCAGGAGCCGTCTCGTCCGAAGGGAAGTCCAGCGTGGAACACCGTTCCCCATCCGAAGCCCCGCTCGCCGCCGAAGGCCGCGCCCCGAGACCGCTGCTGGCCGGTGAGGACGAGGGCGACGACCTGGAGCAGCACATCTGGCGGGGCATCGACTGACCCGGCCGCCCTACCACGCCCCGGTGAGGCGGAACCCCCCGGCGGCCGGCGCTGCGGTCGGCGCGGCGGCGCCGAGGGACAGCTCGCCCGTCGTCAGCAGGTCCAGCATCTGCGCGAGTTCGTGGTCGGCGGGAGTCGCGGTACGGAACACGAAGTGCCGCAGCCCCGCCTGCTCGGGCCCGCCGAAGAACCGGAAGAAGCTGATGTCGGCGCCGTTGGCGGCGAAGCTCTCGTACAGGAACACCACCCCGCCGTCCGCGACGAGGCCCTGCCCGGCCAAGGCGGCGTTCCCCGTCACCGCTTCGTACACCACGTCGAAGGGGCCGTCCGCGTCCGCGCAGTCGGTCACGACCTGGGCCGCGCCCAGGGCCACCACCCGGTCGGCCTCCCGCGGGTCCTGGACCACGGCCGTCACCTCGGCGCGCAGCGCCGCGGTGAGCTCCACCAGGAGGTGCCCGATCCCGTGCTCCGCACCGGTGACCAGCACCCGGCGCCCGGCCAGCGAGCCCGCGCTGCGCACCAGCCGCAGCGCGGTCAGCACCGCCACCCGCAGCGCGGCGGCCTGCTCGAAGCTCACGTGGTCGGGCAGGACGACGGCGTACTCGGTGGGCAGCGCGAGCAGGGGCGCCCACTCCATGCCGGTGGCCACGCCCACCACGCGGTCGCCCGGCTGCGGGCCGAACCCCTCGGGAGCCGATCGCAGGACGACGCCGGCGACGTCCCAGCCGGGCAGCCAGCCCTCCGGGAGCGGCTCCGCCCTGATCATTTCGTCGAACTCGGGGGCGACCGCGCGGACCGCGACGACGATCTCGTCCCCGGCCTGCGTGATGACGGAGTCCTGCTGGGGGGTGGGCTGTTCGAACATGGCCGTTCCTCTCATACGTACGGGTTTTCGCGGGTGAATCGCCCGGAGGTCAGAACCCGCCGGGCACCAGGGCGGACGTACCGGTCAGCGCGTCGACCGCGACCACTTCGAAGGTGTCGGGCTGCGCGCTCACGCAGGACGCCAGGACGAGGTGGTTCTCCAGGACCCGGTAGCGGATCCATTCCCGGGTGTGGTGGTCGTCGGGAACGCCGGGTGCCAGCCGCACCCGCAGCTGGACCCGGTCCTGCCGGCCGTCCTTGCTCACCGCCACCTGCGCGGCGGTGACCTCGCCGGTGGCCACGGCGAGTTCGGCCAGTTCCCGTGCGGACACGGTGCGGCCGTGGAAGTGGAAGAAGGGCTCCGCCGGGCTGAACACCCGCACGGCCGGCCCCGGACGGCCGCAGACGCAGTGGGCGTACTCGCCGCGGTCCTGGGTCTCGTACCGGATCAGCGGCGGGTGGCGCACGTGGTCCAGGGTCGTCACCAGCAGCCGGCCCTCGACGACCTCCACGTGCTGGTACGGCAGCGGGTGGTAGACGTCCGCCAGGCACTCGGGCCCGCGCTGTCCGATGGTCCCGGCGGCCGGTGACCCGTACAGGCGCCACACCTCGGTGTAGGGAAAGCCCTCCGCGAGGACCCGGTCCGGGGTGGCGTCGTGCGTCGCACCCCCGAGGAGCAGGGTGCGCAGCCACGGCAGCGGCCGGCCCGCGGCGGAGCCCGCGAGCAGCCGGGCCACGGTCTCCGGGGGAGCGGCCACCGCGGTCACGCCGAGCCCGCCGAACAGCTCCGGCCAGTCGCCGTGGCCCCCCTCGGGCAGCGGTCCGAAGGCGAGGGCCGTGGCGTCCGACTCGGCGGCGAACCGGTGGAAGAAGTGGTGGTCGGGCCGGAGCCGGTCCAGGGGGTGGAGGTTGGCCAGCACGTCCGCCGGGCCCAGGGGGTTCCAGCTCCGCCGCACCTGCGCCGCGGACATGTCCGCGGGCAGCAGGCGCAGTTCCGGCTTGCTCAGCGAGCCGCCCTCGGCCCACAGCAGCGCGGGCCCGTCCACCTGTCGCAGGGTGAGTGCTTCCTTGGTCGCCCGGGTCAGGTCGCACCGGGTCAGTACGGGAAGGTCCGTCAGCGCTACGGCCGTGCCGATCTCCAGGTAGGGCTCGTACTTGACGGCGAGGGAGGGAACGCGCGCAGCGCGCCGCAGGAGCACCCCCAGCGCCCTCGCGAGCGCTTGTGCCTCTTCCTGGGCCGGCTCGGCTGCAAACAGTGGGCCCGCGTGGGCGGCCATCGGAGTTCCCCCTTCTCCCTCGTCGTACTTGGCCAGAAAATCATTCCTTCGCGAAGGTTTCAAATTTTATCGGTAATCCCGATGCCATCCGCACCGCCACGCGCGCGCGCCAACGCCCCTCGGCTCAGGGCGAGTCGAGGGGCGTTGACGGGGTGACGGTGGGAGTGAGGGTGGGGTGCGGCGGGTGGTGGGGCAGGTGGCGGGGCGGCTACCGGCGGCCGGCGGACACGAAGCTCATGTCCGGGAACCGGACCCCCGCGACCTGCCCGGCGATCGGTTCGAGGGCGGCGAGGTCCTGCTCGGTCAGGCCGATCCGGACCGCCCCGAGGTTCTCCTCCACGCGGTGGGGCCTGCGGGTCCCCGGAATCGGCACGACGGCCAGACCGTGCCGCTGCGCCTGCCGGTGCACCCAGGCCAGGGCGATCTGACCCGGTGTCGCGCCCGTCCGCTCGGCGATCGCACGGACGGGCGCGAGCAGCGCGGCGTTGACGACCGCGTTGTCGCCGGAGTAGCGCGGGAGCTTCGCCCGCATGTCACCGGGGCTCAGCTCGGCGCCGGCATCGGTGAACGCGCCGGTGAGGAAGCCGCGGCCGAGCGGGGCGTAGGGGACGAACCCCACGCCCAGTTCGGCGGCGACCGGGACGACATCGCCCTCCACGTCGCGGCTGAACAGGGACCACTCGGACTGCACCGCGCTGATCGGGTGCACCGCGTGGGCCGCCCGCAGCTCCCTGCCGGTGACCTCGCTCAGGCCCAAGTGCCCCACCTTGCCCTCGCGCACCAGCTCGGCCATGAAGGAGACGGTCTCCTCGATGGGCACGGTGAGGTCGCGCCGGTGCATGTAGTACAGGTCGATGTGGTCGACGCCGAGCCTGCGCAGGCTGGCCTCGACGCACTGGCGCAGGTAGGCGCGGTCGTTGCGGACCCGCAGGGAGGCGGGGGCGGCCGCACTGGTCTCGATGCCGAACTTGGTGGCCAGGACGACCTGTTCGCGGTGGGAGCGGACGAACGGGGCGAGCAGCTCCTCGTTCGCGCCGTAGCCGTACATGTCGGCCGTGTCGAAGAGCGTGACCCCCAGCTCCAGCGCCCGCTCCAGGGTCGCTCGCGACGCGTCCGCGTCGGCGGGCCCGTAGGCGAAGCTCATGCCCATGCAGCCCAGCCCCTGGGCGCTGACCTCCGGGCCTCCCGCACCGAGTGCGACGGTGGGGATCCTCTGGTCGTTCATCCGGTCCTACTCCTCTGTTCGCCCTTCCGGGCGAAGGCCCGGAAGGTCCTGCCGTCGTCTCAGGCGGTGACGCCCAGGAAGACGATGTCGCGCATCTCGGTGTACCGCTCCATCAGGTCGGCCCGGCCGGTGAGCACATCGGAGATGTGCTGCAGGCCGAAGAAGGACGAGACCAGGACGCGGGCGAGCGCGGCCGGGTCGGTGCCCGGGCGCAGCTGGCCGGCTTCCGCGGCCTCGGTGAGCATCTCCGTCAGCATTCCCTGCCAGCCCAGGTAGGGGCGGGGCAGTTCGGCGCCGATCAGGGACCGCTCGAGCTGGAGCCGGGCGCCGGCCTGTACCACCGTGTCGGTCTGGAAGACCTCGGCCACGCGGTCCATGACGGCCAGTACGGATTCCAGCGGCCGCAGCCCCCGTTCGCGCACCTCCTCCAGGATCGGCTGCCAGCGGAGGTAGTGCTCCTGGACGACGGCGGTGGCGAGCGCTTCCTTGTTGGTGAAGTGGAAGTAGACCGCCCCCTTGGTCATCGAGGCCCGGTCGGCGACGTCCTGCAGGGTCACCGTCGAATACCCCTGCTCGGCGAAGATGCCCGCGGCAACCTCCAGGATCTGCGCCTTCGTTCGCCGGGAGCGCTCCTGCTTGGGCTGCTTGTCGGCCCGCAGGCCGGCAGGCCCGTCCGGAATGTCACTGCTTCTCATGTTTCCCGCCGCCTTCCTCGTCCCCCCGGACTACGACCACCGTTGCAATATACCTTTGGGAAGGTATATTTTCGATCCGCTCAGCGGAACTAATCTTTCGCATAGTGGAATGCACGGGGGATCCTGCTTTGTCCATCACGCTGCCATCGCATCAATGCTTGCGCGTCACCCTGCCCACGCAGAGGCGCGTCACCTCTCTGACGTTCGACCGCACGGTCCCGCGCAATCTGGTTCACCGCGCCTCGGTCGCGGAGGTCTTCCTCACCGACAGCTGCCGTGTCGGCCCCGGGCGTTCGATGATCGCCGCCCAGTGGCCGCGCAATCACGCCCTGCACCACCCGGACGTCCTCGGCCACAGCGATCCGCTGCTCCTGGTGGAGACCTTCCGGCAGGCCGGCATCTACGCCTCGCACCGCTACCACGAGGTGCCGCTCGGGCACCGCTTCATCTTCTGCGACCTCGAGTTCCACATCGACGACCACTCCCCCCTCCGGGTGGGAACCGCTCCTCTGAACGTGGTCCTCGACAGCAAGTTCACTCTTGAGGGGCCGACCGCCAAGCACCGCATCGGCGCCCGCTTCGAAGCCGAGATCGAGGTCGGGGGGCGCCGCTGCGCACGGGCCTCCGCCCGCATGCTCGTGGTGACGCCGCGGCTGTACGCCGCCCTGCGCTCCCGCGGTCAGGTCCCGTCCGGCGCCGACGTACCGCCGCAGACGCGCTCCGTGCCGCTGCCCGCGGACCAGGTCGGCCGCAGGCGGCCGGAGAACGTGCTGCTCAGCGCGGACCCGACCACCGACGGGACCGGTTTCCGCCTGCACCTGGACCGGGACCACGCCGCGTACTTCGAGCACGCCGGTGACCACGTGCCCGGCATCGCGCTGATCGAGGCGTTCCGGCAGGCCGGGCACCGGATGGTGCACCGCCCGGTCGCCGGCCGGACCGCGGCCCCGCGCACGCCGCACGTCCTGGTCTCCTCCTCGCTCGTCTTCGACCGGTTCGCCGAACTCGACGCGCCGGTGTCCATCACGGCCGAACACCCCGTCGACTCACCCCACGGCCGAATGGTGCGGATCGCCGCGGCCCAGCACGGGCAGGTCCTCGCCCGCGCGACCACCGTCCACCGACCCGTGGCCGCCTGCGCCGTGCGCTGACGGTCAGGCACTGCCGGGAGGCAACACCGTGGAGATCCATCACCTTCGTGCCTTCTGCGAAGTGGCCCGCGAGCGCAGCTTCACGCAGGCGGCCAAGAACCTGCACTGCGCCCAGTCCACGATCACAGGGCACATCAAGAGCCTCGAGAAGTCGCTGGGCATCGTCCTCTTCCGCCGCCGCGGACGCTGCCCCATCGAGCTGACCGACGTCGGACTCCTGCTCCAGGCCCGCGCCGAGCAGATCCTGCACGCCATCGAGCTCACCAACCAGGAGATACGCCGCGCCGTCCTGGCCGAATCGGCCGCCCGGCACTCCCCGTACTCCCGCACCCGGCCCGGCGCTCGGACGCTGGCCCGGGTCTGAACCCACGCGGGGCCGGGCGGCGTCACCGGCGGCCCTCCCATGGGCCGCCGCGGGCGCAACGCCCCCCACGCCACCGGCTCCCGCAAGACCGAACGGGACGACATGCCCTGCACCATCCCAGGCCGCAGCATCGCCTTCTTCGACGTCGACGAGACCCTCATCACGATCAAGAGCCTGCTGCGCTTCCTCACCTACCACTTCGACAACGACGGGGCCGACCCGGACCACGCCGTGCAGGCGAAGGAGTCGCTCCTGCGCCAGCTCGCGGCCGGCGCCCCGCGCGAGGTGCTCAACCGCTCGTACTACCGTTCCTTCCGCGGCAGCTGTCCCCAGGAGCTGGCCCGCAGCGGCCGTCACTGGTTCGACAGCGAAGTCGCACGGGGCGGGCTGTTCCACGCCCCGGTCCGGCGCCGGCTCGAGAGCCACCGCGCCGCCGGGCGGGGGATCGTCCTGGTCTCGGGCTCCTTCTTCCCGTGCCTCGGCCCCATCGCCGAACACGTCAACGCGCACCACGTCCTGTGCACCTCGACCCACACCGAGGCGGGCGTGCTGACCGGCGAGATCACCGACCCGGTCATCGGCGACGAAAAGGCCGTACGGGCCAACCGTCTGATGCGTTCCCTCGGCATCCGGCCGATCGACTGCTTCGCCTACGGCGACGACGCCAGCGACCTCCCGCTCCTGAGAGCGGTCGGCAACCCGGTGGTCGTGGGGAACGACCCCGTCCTGCAGGCCTGGGGCCGGCGCTACGGCTGGGGCGCGCTTCCCGGCGTGTCCACGGTGCCCGTCCCGACCGGGTGAGAGCACCGCGGGGCCCTGCTCAGGCGGACGTGGGCCGCAGAGCGGGGATCAACACCTGCCACATGCCGCGCAGTTGGAGCGCCGCGGTACCGGGCTGTGCCACACCGCTCACGTGGTGGACGCCCAGGACCAAGGAGAGCAGCAGGCCGGCGAGCAGCTCGGGCTCGTGGCCCGGGGAGATCTCGCCGTCCTGCTGCGCCCGGCCGACCAGTGCGGCCAGGACGGCCTGCAGGCGGAGCAGCTCGGCCGGGGTCGTCCCCCGGGCGCGCGCCGCCTCCCACACCAGGCGCAGTCCGGCGGCGAACCGTACGTCCTGCTGCAGCCGCCCGGCCAGTTCGACCGTGACGGTCTGCAGGGTCTCCTGAGCGGTGGCGGGGCTTCGCTCCGCGGTGTGGAGTATCTCCTGCCAGCCCTCTTCGAAGCGGCACGTCAAGTCGTCGGCGAGCGCGGCCTTCGAGGGGAAGTGGCCGTACAGGGCCCCCTTCGTCAGCCCGATCCGGTCCGCCACCACCTGCAAGTTGGTGGCGGCGAATCCATGGGCGCCGAACTCCTCGGCCGCCGCGTCCAGGACACGCTCCTGAGTGAGCCGTGCCCTGTCCTGCTTAGCCATCACCGCAATCCTCCGAGCTTGACCGCCCAAAAACCTTCGTGGTCGAATCTTTTCTCACCGGGCTCCCGCTTACAAGTCAAGTCCGCAACGTGTGATCGCAACTGACCTCAAATCAGGACAAAGAAAGGTCCCGTTCATGTCCACCGCCTCTCCCGACGCCCGGTCCGGGCCCACCCTTCCCTTGGCCGAGCTCCTGGGAGCGGTCGCCATGGGTGCCGCCGGCGGAGCGCTGCGCGCCTGGACGGAACTGGCCCGCACCCGCACCATCGCTGACGGAGGGTCCGTCCCGCCCGGCGGTGACTACGAGCAGGTGCTGGCCCGTTCCACGGCCGAGATCGAGGCGGCCGGGGTGCTGCTCGAACGGACGGCCCGCCTGGCCGGCCGCGTGACCCCCGGTGATCTGCCCATATGTGCCTGGAATATGCCGGAGATCGCCCTCACCATCGACCGGCTGACGGAAGCCGTCGAGCAGCTGCACCGAGGCAGCGTCAACACGGGTGTCGACGTCACCTTCGCAGAGGGCCAGGCCAGCGCCCTGCAGGGCCTGTGGCAGGAAGTTCACGCGATAACCTCGCACCCCGCCGTCCGGCTGCCGGCCCCGTCCGTCGCCGGGGAACGGCCGGCACGTCTGCACGACGCACCCGTCGTGCTGAAGGAGGCATAGAGATGCCGTAGGCAATCCGGCCGCGCCCGCCGGTGGTTACCGCCACCGACAGGTCCTACGGCCCACCCATCGCCGCTGCGGCTACCAACCGCAGCGAAGGCTCTGACCTCTCCCGGGTACCACCCCGGTCGCAGTCGAGCGAACTACCGGTTCTCGACGAACCACCACCGCCGAAGCGGGGCCTTACCAGCCCCGCCGAAGCAGGGCCTTTTCGTGTCCCCTCGCAAATGTAAGGACGGATTCATTTTGCCTCATCTCCAGGACCCTTGTCAGCTTCCGCAGGTCCAAGCGGCCCCAATCGTGATAACTGAGCCCCCCGGCGGGCCGGTGCGCAAGCAGCGGGTGCGCGTCCCCATGCGGCTGGTGCTGTCGTCCGCCTACGCGGACGTCGCGCTGTCGGTGTACATGAAAGTGAAGGCGCTCGGGCAGCGGCCCGAGGGGTGCCAGGCGAAGTCGGCGACGCTCGCGGCGTACCTGGGACTGTCGAAGGCCTCGGTGGAACGCGGCCTCACGGCCCTGATGCGTCCGGCGGTCGACGGCGTGGTGGAGCTGGTCGCGCGGCGGCGGACGCTACGGAGCGGGCGCGGGACGTCGGCGCTGCGCGAGGTACGGACCATGACGCGCTCGGAGCCGTTCGCGTGGTTGCCGGTGGCCGCCGCGGAGGACCTCACGCCCCGGCAGCTGCGCGCGTACGCGGTGATCCGGTTCGCTGAGCAGCGGGGCATCGCGTTGACCGAGGCCGAGTTGGCCGGTCACCTCCTGCACCACTCGGGCAAGAGGGCGGGGCGGCCCATCACGGTGGAGGCGGCCGGGCGTGTCGTGGACGAACTCGAAACGGCGCGCTGGGTGACCGTGCAGAGGCGGGCGGGAGTGCAGGGGCGCCACCTGTTCGTCGCCCATGACCTCGCGCAGAGGGCTGCCGGGAATGCCGGTGATGCCGCGGAGGTGGAGGTCCCGCGGGAGTCGGGAAGTCCCCCTGTTGGTGAGGGATCGGGTTCCCGTGCTGGTGAGGGATCCCTCGCGAATAGGGAAGCACCTATGACTGACCGACCCGAGCACGAAAGCCGTCCTTCCTCACCCGCCGTAGGCGAGGTACCGGTAGGGGAACGCGCGGCGTCTGAACGGGATCTGACGGACGCGCAGGCGAAGGCGCGGACGCGGGCTCCGGACGGTTTCGCGCTGCGCGCGGACGGGCCGGCGCGGCCGGCGTACACCGGACCGCAGTTGAGCTTGAGTCCGCAGGTCTACGCGGTGCTGGAGCCGGTGCACTGGCTGCTGAAGCAGGTGCGCAACGCGTTCGTGGTGCGGCAGATCGCCCGGGAGGCCGGTCGCCAGCTGCGCGAGGGCATGGATCCGGAGCGCCTGCGCCACCGGCTCACCCTGCGGTTCGCCGGCACGGCGGTGTCGGACATCCGGGATCCGGGCCGCTGGCTGCTCGGGGTCGCGCTGCCGCGCTGGGGCTGCGGGCATCTGGACTGCGAGGCCGGGGTGATGTGGTCCACCGGCCGCCGCTGCGACGTCTGCGCCGAAGTCGTCGCCGCACGGTCCGCCGCCCGCCGGCGGGACCGGCGCGCGGAGCAGGTCCAGGGAGCGGTCCACCACCGGCCCGCCGTGCCCGCGCAGCGTCGGCCGGAGGAAACCCCGCGGGGCAGCTGCGACGGGTGCGGGGCGCGGATCCTCGTCACCGGCCAGGCCCAGGAACGCAGACTGTGCACGCTCTGCCGCGCCGAAGCCGCCGCCCCGGCAACGCCCGCTGCCCAGGTGTCCGGCGAACCTGCCCCGTCCGCGATCTGTCGGGGCGCGGACGGGGTGGCGTGCGGCCGTACGGCCCTGCCGGACAGGGACGTCTGCATCCGCCACCGCGTCCGGGAACTCTCGGCGGAGCCCGCACCCAGAGCCATCGAAACCTTGCAGATGTAAGAGATCTTATGGTTCAATCAGCGCGCCCTGAGGGACCAGAGGGACCATTTCGAAGAGGAGGACCGGACGATGTCGAGGTCAACGCACATGTGGGGTATCCGCACGGCGACAGGTGCGTGTGCCGCCGTGGTGGCCGCGGCCCTCGCCATGTCCTCCGCCGTGGCCGCCCCGCATCAGGACCGTCCCGCCCCGGCCCTGCTCCAGGTCCAGGGGCTGCCGTCCGTGATCGAGGGGCACGCCGCGGCCCTCGGCGCGGAAGGCGTCACCTGGGACCCGACCCGGGAGGCCTTCCTGGTGGGTTCGGCGACCAAGGGGACCGTCTCGGTCCTCCTCAAGGACGGCACCACCCGGGTCCTCGTCGACGACCCCCGGCTCGTCTCGACCTACGGCGTGCACGTCGACGCGGCCCGCAACCGGGTTCTCGTCGCCTACGCCGACCCGGGCGTCGCCGAGAACTCCTCGGAGGCCACGACCCGCCGGATCTCCGGCATCGGGATCTACGACTTGCGGACCGGGCAGCCGATCCACGTCGTCGACCTGACCCGGCTCGACCCGGGCCGGGACAACTACTTCGTCAACGACTTCGCCATCGGCCCCGACGGCACGGCCTACGTCGCGGACGTCTTCGCCCGGCAGCTCTACCGCGTCGCCGCCGACGGCCGGGCCTCGGTCCTGGCCGCCGACGACCGCTTCGCCGTACCGGGCGGAGTCGGCATCAACGGCATCGTCTGGCACCCGGCGGGCTACCTCCTGGCGGTCAACGACACCACCGGGCAGATCCTCCGCGTCGATCCGGGCACCCGGCGCGTCGACGAGGTCCGCCTGCCCGCCCCGGTCACCGGCGGCGACGGCCTCGCCGTCCTGCGCAACGGCGACCTCGTCGTGGTGACCAACACCATGGCCACCGCGGCCGGCCGCGAGGCGGTGACCGTCCTGCGCTCCGGCGACTGCTGGAACAGCGCCGCAGTGGTGAAGACCGTCGCCCCCTGGCCGGTCGCCGAGCCGACCACGGTCGCCGACACCCCGTACGGCAGCTACGTGCTCAGCGGCGGAGTGGGCACCCTCTTCGGCGGCGGCGCCGCGAGCGACACCTTCACGCTGCGCAAGCTGTAGGCGTTCCGCACGAGCCGAGGGCCGGCCCTCCCGCTGGGGGAGAGCCGGCCCTCGGCCGGTGCCTGCCGGTCGATCAGTCGGTGGAGCTCTCGGCGGAGCCCTTGAACGTGGCGGCCTTGGCCGCCGCCTGCTCCTTCACGGACTCGACCTTGGCGGACAAGTCCTTCGCGGCCGGCTCGCAGGATGCTGCGAGCCGGAATGCCGGAAGCTGCACCCGCAACCGGGCCGGGCGGACGGGCCCCGCTGTCAGAGTGGAATGGCCATCCCCGCTTCCGAAGGAGCCACCACCATGGCCCAGACCCAGAAGAACCCGCTCGCCGTCACGACCGGTGTGCTGATCGCCCTCCTGGCCTCGTCCACCGTCCTGTTCGACGGCACCGCGCGGTACGTGGTCATGGGTGTGCTCGCCGTCGGCGTGCTCTCCTGCGCCCGCGCCCTCCAGCGGTCCCGCGCGTAGCCGTGGCCGTCTTAACCGGCTTGGCCGGAGTCCGTGCCGGAGGAGCACCTCCGGCACGGACTCCGTGCTTACCGGGCGGCCACCGCGGCCGCCCCGCTCAGATCCAGCCGCGCTCCCGCGCGAGCAGCGCCGCGTGGAACCGGTTCGACGCGTCGAGCCGGTGCATCAGCGTCGCCACGTACTTGCGGTACGTCCGCACCGAGATGCCCACGTCCCGCGCCCCGTTCTCGTCCTTGTCGGCCGTGCACAGCGACTCCAGGATCCGCCGCTCCAGTTCGGTCGGGCGCTCGCCCGCCACCGCCGGCCCCTCCTCGTCCGCCGCCGCCGGTATCTCCTGCGCCTGTCCCCACATCCGGTCGAAGAGGGACACCAGCGTGGTCACCAGGCCCGGTTCACGGGTCAGGAGCGCTCCCCGCTTGCTGTCGGAGGGGTCGATCGGCGTCAGCGCCGCCGCCCGGTCGAAGATGAGGATGCGCTCCAGGTCCAGGCGGGACACCCGCACCTCCGCCCCCTTGCCGGCCATCTCCCGCAGGTACGCCATCGTGGCCGGGTCGTCCAGCGCGGCCGCCCCGAACAGGCTGCGCATCCGGATGCCGCGGCGCAGGATGCGGGCGTCGGCCGGCCGGGAGGTCTCGATGATCTCGGGCCGCATCACCCCCGAGGGCCAGGTGGTCATGGATTCCGACCGGGTGAAGAAGGTCAGCTCGTCGATGGCCGCGCGCACCTGCTCGATGCCCATCAGCCGTTCCATGGGAGGCCGGTCCGCCCCCGCGATCGCGTCCGAGGTCGTGGCCGCGTCCCGTTCCGCGAGCAGCGAGGCCACGATCGCGTCCGACGCCGCCTTCGTCTCCAGCTCCTGCCGCATCCGGGCGAGCCGGGCGTCGATCAGGTGCTGCACCGCCTTGGCGGGACTGACCGGGCGCAGCAGCCCGTCGGTCATCGCGGCGAGACCTAAGGCCGTGGCCCGTTCCCGCAGGACGCGTACCGCCTCCTCGTCCAGATCGGCGTGCCGCACGAGCTGTTCGGGATCTGCGCCGCCGCTCCTGAGCAGGACGCGGTAGAAGCGTTCGTCCTCCGGATCGATATCGAGAAACGCCAGATCCGGATCCCCCATGGATTCCCCCAACGCCGTGGCCGGTCATTACCTGGCCTAGATCTACCTGTTACCCCGGGTCGAGGCTACGGCAATGATCCATTCCGCTTCCGGTCCCCGGTGCGCAAGGCGGTCGCGGGCGGTGCAGTAAGTGACCTCGCAGAACGCAGCAAGCTGCGCGTGACAGCCCTCGAACGCAGCCTTTGCGAACGGCAGAGTTGTGGTCACAAGGAGCCGCCGGGAAAACACCGGAGGCCACCGGAACCGGGCGGGAACGAGCCGGGTCCGGGACGGACCGAAAACCAAGGGGGAACCACCGTGATGAAGCGCCTCAGCGTCACTCTCGCCGCCGCCGTACTGATCGGCCTGGCCGGTGCCGGCACCGCGAACGCCGACGCCCCCGCCCCGCTTCCCACCCCCGGCACCCAGGTCTGCGTACCGATTCCGGCGGGCCTCCCGCTCCCCGGGGTCTGCGTGATCATCCCGGGCCGCGACACCCACAACTGGGACTAGCACCTCCACCCGGAGGGTCCTTCCGGAAGAGGTCGGCACAAGATCTCCGACCCGGAATTCCCCCGGTGGCCCGTTCCCGCGATATTCGATCTTCCTCGCCCCTTCCGATCTTCAATCATCCGGCTCCCGGAAACGAACTTCCGGACCCCGAGCACAAGGAGAGAAAGTCCGATGACCGCCTACTCGGTGCTCGTTCCCTTCGTCCCGAGCCGCCCCGAGCAGCTCCTGCCCTTCGCCGGGCTCGTCCACTGGACCGGGGCCGAACGCCTCTGGCAGGGACAGAGCCTGGTCACCGAGACCCACCAGGCCTTCGCCCACGCCGCCGGCGCCGGATTCCGGGTCCCCGTCGGGCTCGGAGTGACCCTGATGCCGCTGCGCCACCCCACGGAGGCCGCCCTCCAGGCCCGTTCGCTCGCGCTGATGACGGGTCAGCCGGTCCTGGCCGGCTACGGGCCGGGAGCCCCCGCGGTGCAGAAGGCCCTGCTCGGGGCCCCGTACCGGAGCCCGCTCACCGCCGCCCGGGAGTACCTGACCGCCGTACGCGCCGCCCTCGACGGTACGGACGCGGTCCTGGAGGGGGAGTACCTGCACCAGGAGGCCCTGCTCCCGCCGGTGCCCGGACCTCCCGTCGAGATCGGGCTCGGCGTCCTGCGCCCCGGCATGGCGAGGGTGGCCGGAGAGGTGGCCGACGCGGCGATCTGCTGGCTCACCCCGGCCCGCTACCTGGCCGACACGATCGTGCCCGAGGTGACCAAGAGCGCCGAGAGCGCGGACCGGCCCGCGCCCAAGGTGGTGGCCATGGTGCCGATCGCCCTGGCGGCGCCCGACCGGGATCCCGTACGCCTCGCCCTGGCCTCCAACCGGCACCACCTGAAGGCGGCGCACTACCAGGACATGCTCCGGCGCGGCGGTGTGGAACTCCCCGCCGCCACCGGTTCCCAGGCGCAGGACGAGAGCGCGCAGGGCGCGGCCCTGGTCGCCGGCGACGCCTTCCTCTACGGGGAGCCCGCCGAGCTCCTCGCGAAACTCGAAGCCTTCCGCGAGGCGGGCGTCGACGAGATCGTCCTCAACGTCACGGGCGTGGCCCAGCTGTACGGCGCCCAGGCGGCGAGCCGTGAACTGCGCACGCTGCTCACGGTCCTCGGACTCGCCTCCTGACCGGAGGCGTCCCGGAACCTGCGTACCCCCGGACCGCCGCCCGTCGGCACCCCTTGCCCGCTCGCGCCCCCTCGGACTTCCGGCCGCCCCCGGCCGATCCCCCTCCAGCTCCGCGTCATCAGGCGCCCGCGTCCACCCACGCACTCACGTTAGGCATGTTCATGACACTCACTTCGGTCAAGGCCCACGCCTTGCAGTGGGGCACCGGACGCCCCCTGGCCGCACTCGCCCCCCGCCCGCCGTTCACCGCGACGGTCGTCCTGGAGGACGCCGCCCACCTCGACGCCCTGCTCGGCAGCGGAGTGGCCGGCCCCGGCACCGTCGTCCTGGTCCCCGGGGACGAGCCGACCGCCGAGCCCGAGCCCCACGAGGCCACCGGCGCCCAGGTCATCGTCTGGCAGGGATCCCTCGGCGAACCCGGCGCGGAGGCCGGCCTGCACCCCGACTTCTACCTCCAGGTACAGGCCTACTCGATCACCCCCTACCTCTCCGTGCTCGGACCCACCCTGGTCCGCATCGTCGAGGAAGCCGACTTCCAGGCCTTCCTGGAGGACGCCGACCGGGCCCTGAACGACGGCGAGTTCTCCGCCTTCCTCACCCACCCCTCGGTCCAGCTCGCCGACCTCGGAGCCCTCGGCGGCAACGGCGACGGAGACGGCCCGGCCCTGCGCCTCTACGTCGCCGCCGACGGAGCCGTCAGCGTCGCCCCCGGCGCCGCGTCCCTCGGCCCCGTCGGCACCCCCGCCGCCGCACTGCACCGGGCCTGGGAGGACTCCGCCGGTGCCCTGGCCGGCGTGCTCGACGAGGACCTGCGCCGCGAGCAGCTCGCCGCCCGCCCCTGGATCTCCCGCTACCTGGCCGCCGTCGGCGCCATCCGCGAAGCCGTCACCCGAGGCCTCGAACACCCCCGCGTCTCCGGCTTCGGCGGCCGCCTCGTCCCCGCCCTCGCCGACCACCCGGCCCCTCAGGACACCTCCGGCGGCACCCCGGTGCTGCTCTTCAACGCCGAGCAGGCCCTGATCCACCACCCCGGGGACCGCCGCACCATCGCCCTCTCCCTCGACGCCGCCCAGGCCGCCGAAGCCCTCCTCGTCACCGGCACCGCCCAGGCCGCCGCCGACTACGCCGACCCGGCCACCGTCGACGCCGTCGCCGCCTACTTCTCCGGCATCGGACTGCCCCTCACCGAGTCCGCCGCCCCCCGCACCGCCACCCCCGACACCGCGGAAGGAGCGACCCGCTGATGGGCGCCATGCTGCTCAGCCCCGCCGCCGCGGGCACCGGCCTGACCGGCCGCGCCGCCGAGGCCGTCGCCGAACTCGGAGACCGGGCCGTCCTGTGCGACCTCTACGACGAGGCCGGCGCCCCCGTCTACCACGACATCGCCGGCACCACCCCGCACGAGGTCCGCGAACTCCTCTCCACCCTGCGCCGCATCCCCGGCCCGGTCCTCGACCTGGCCGCCGGCTCCGGCCGGCTGACCTTCCCCTTCCTGGCCCTCGGCCGCGAGGTCACCGCCCTCGAACTCTCCGGCCACATGATCGGACTGCTCCGGGAGAGGCTCGCCGCCACCCCGGCCTCCCTCCGCGGACGCTGCACCCCCGTCCAGGCCGACATGAGCGACTTCTCGCTCGGCCGCCACTTCGGCGCCGTCGTCCTCGGCACCACCTCCATCTCCCTCCTCCCGCCGGAGGCCCGCCCCGGCCTCTACCGCTGTGTACGGGAACACCTGGCGCCCGGCGGCAGGTTCCTGCTCACCACCGTCGAGGTGGACGCCGCCGACGACGGCAGCGACGAGAGCGAGATCCTCGCCCCCGGCGAGATCACCGGCCGCTCCTACCGGATGATCGAACAGTGGACCTCGGGCAACAGCTCCCGCACGGTCACCGTCATCCCCGCGGACCCGCCGGCCGAAGGCCCCGTCCACGTCGCCACCACCACCATCGGCGTGATGCCCGCACCGCTGCTGGTCGCCGAGCTCGAAGCCGCCGGCTTCGCCATCCGCTCCACCACGCCCATCCCCGGCGGCGGCCGCCACCACGACGTCCTCCTGGAAGCCGAGGCCCTGTGATGACCACCGCCCTGCCCACCCTGACCGGACGGGACGAGGCCCCCGACCACGGCCACCCGGCCCTGTGGACCTCCCTGCTCCCGCCCTCCGCCCACAACGACGACGGCATCTGCGCCGTCTCCGCCGAGGGGATGTACGTACGGTTCGCCGACGGAAGCGAACTCCTCGACGGCGACTCGGGCCTGTGGAACGCCAACCTCGGCCACGGCAACCGGCACATCGCCGAGGCCTGCCACCAGGCCCTGCTCAACGCCTCGTACCTGAGCGTCTTCCGCTACGAACACCCCTACGCCCGGCAGGCCGCCGAGGCCCTGGTGGAGCTCTGCGGAGCCGACCACTTCGCCCGCGTCCTCTTCTCCACCTCCGGCGGCGCGGCCAACGACCTGGTCATGAAGACCGCCCGGCACTACCACGCCCTGCGCGGCGCCGAGAAGCGCAAGATCATCGTGGGGCTGCGCGGCAGCTACCACGGCCTGACCTTCGGCGGCTTCGCCCTCACCGGCGAGAACCTGGGCCAGCAGGTCTACGGGGTCGACCAGCGCCTGGTGCGCCACGTCACCCCCAACGACCCGGCCGACATCGAGAAGCTGATGCGGGCCCAGGGCTCCCAGATCGCGGCCGTCGTCGTCGAACCCGTCCTCGGCAGCGGCGCCGTCCCCCTCACCGACGAGTACCTCCAGACCCTCTTCCGGCTCCGCGAGGAACACGGGTTCCTGCTCGCCGCCGACGAGGTGGCCACCGGCTTCGGCCGCACCGGGTCGATGTTCGCCTCCCAGCGGTGGAGCGAACGCCCCGACCTGCTGGTCACCTCCAAGGGACTGACCAACGGCACCTGCGCGGCCGCCGCCGTCATCGTCTCCCGGACCATCGCCGACGCCTTCCGCGAAGCCGACGCCACCTTGACCCACGGCGAAACGCAGGCCGGCACCCCCGTCACCTGCGCCGCCATCATCGCCACCATCGAGGAGATGCGCCGCCTCGACGCCGTCTCCCGGGGCCGGCGCGCCGCCGAGACCCTCGGCGCCCACCTGGACCGGCTCGTCGCCGAACACCCCCTCTTCGACTCCCACGACGGCCGCGGGCTCTTCCGCTCCCTGCGCATCGTCACCGCCGACGGCGAACCCCTGCCGCAGGCCCGGGTCCTCGACCAGATCACCGCCATCCGGGCGGCGGGCGCCATCGTCCACGCCGGCGTCCACGGCATCCAGATCATGCCGCCGCTCACCGCGACGGACGCCGAGATCGACGCCCTCATGGAAGCCGTACGGACGGGCGTGGAGAACTTCTCCGCCACGAACGCTGCGGGAGGAACGCGGTGAACATCGCCTGGTCCGGATCCACCCGGCTGCTCATCGGCCCCGAAGGGCTCAGCGACTGGCTGGCGGACTTCGACGACGCCCACCCGGCAGCGGGGAGCCGTCCCGTCACCGCCCTGCTCCTCGACCCGGCCGTCGCGAACTCCCGCATCACCGCCCTGGTGACCGCGGAACTGGACCGGGCGGGACACACCACCCACACCATCGTCCCCGACGGCGACGGAGGCCCGGACGAGATCCTCGCCCTGGCCCGCGCCACCGCAGACGCCGCACTCGTCGCCGTCATCGGCGGCGGAGCCCTCCTGGACCGGGCCAAGCTCCTGGCCGTGGCCCACGAGGACGAGCGGGCCCGCGCGGCCCTGCGCACCACCGGACGCAGCGGACTGCTGACCCTGGACCCGCGCACCCGCCGCACCCGACCGCTGCTCGCCGTACCCACCACGGTCGGCACCGGATCCGAACTCAGCCGGGTCGCCTGCCTGCCGCACAACAGCGGCAAACGGCTCGTCATGGGCGACGCCCTCGCCCCCGACGCGGCGCTGCTGGACCCGGCCGCCACCGAGACCCTGCCCGGCGAGCTGCTGATCGAAGGAGCCCTCGAAGCGGTCTTCCGCACGGTGGGCCCCTACGTCGGCAACCTGACCGACCGAGCCGTCGAGGACGCCCTCGCCCAGACCGCCGCCACCCAGCTGGTCCGCCTCGGCGGAGCACTGGCCCGGCAACTGGCCGACGGACAGGCCCCCGACGCCACGCTCCGCACCGACCTGGCCCGGCTGAGCGGACTGACCCAGTCCACCTGGCTCTGCTATGGCAGGGACCTGTTCAGCACCGAGGGCTGGATGATCGCCAACGAACTCTCCAGCGCCCTGGGCATCCGCAAGATGACCGCCGTCGCGGCCATCCTGCCGGCCCTGTGGCGGGCCGTCCTCGCCGGCGACACCCGGCTCGGCTCCGCCGCCCGCCTGCGGGGGATCTGGGAACTGCTCCGCTCGGCCGACAGCAGCGGCGACCCGCTGCCCGCCGAGCCGGTGGCAGGGATCAGCGCCCTGATGAACCGCTGGGGCATCGTCCGCGACATCGCCGTCACCCCGCAGCTGCTCGACGCGGTGGCCCGCAGGACCGTACGGGCCTGGGGCGCGGGCCTCCCGATGCTGGGCGGCCTGCGCGCCGCCGACGTCAACGCCCTGCTCAGCGAAGCGGCCTGAACACCTGCGCCGCACCCACAGACTTCCGCGCCGGCTCGGCGCGGGGACCGCACCACCTCACCTGTCAGATAAGGAAAACCGTCATGGACAACACGTTCGAGAACGTTGCCGCCGCCGATGTGAACCACCTGGAGCTCGGTCTGCAGGAGCTCGAGGTCATGGAGGCCCCGGGCTGGTGGACGACCGGTGGCGTCGTCGTCGGCATCTCCCTCGTCTCGGTGGTCATGACCTGATCCGACCCGGATCAGCGCCACCCGCTCCACCCCCCGTACACCCACACACAGAAGGAGTCAGTCATGAACGAGAAGTTCGAGGCCCCCGCGGCCGATGTGAACCACCTGGAGCTCGGTCTGCAGGAGCTCGAGGTCATGGAGGCCCCGGGCTGGTGGACCACCGGCGGTGTCGTCGTCGGCATCTCCATCGTCTCCATCGTCGCCACCTGATCCACCCTCAGCACCACGCAGCACACCACCACCACTCGACACACAGAAGGAGAACAGCCATGAGCGAGCAGATTCTCGACAACGCGGCGGTCGTCGCGCAGGACGGCCTGGAGCTGGGCCTGCAGGAGCTCGAGGTCCTCGAGGCCCCCGGTTTCTGGGAGGGCGTGTCCATCGGCATCGCGATCTCCACGGTCACCATCGCCACCTGATCCACCCGCACCACAGCACTCACTCCCACACCACACACGAAGGAGAACAGCCATGAGCGAGCAGATTCTCGACAACGCGGCGGTCGTCGCGCAGGACGGCCTGGAGCTGGGCCTGCAGGAGCTCGAGGTCCTCGAGGCCCCCGGTTTCTGGGAGGGCGTGTCCATCGGCATCGCCATCTCCACGGTGACCATCGCCACCTGATCCCGCCCCGGCAAGCCGCACGCAAGTGAGCGGCGCCCGAAACGGATCGATGCGGACCGGGCCCGGCCGGGAAACCCCCGGCCGGGGCCCGGCCCTCGGCACCACCGAACCACCGAACCACCCCCACACCCCGGAAAGGACGCGGCAGCGATGAGCAGCAGCGACCCGGCCGTCTCGCTGAACGGTCTCACCAAGATCTACAAGGGCGTGCGCGCCGTCGACTCGCTGACCGTGGACATCCGCGCCGGCCGTGTCACCGGCCTCCTGGGCCGCAACGGCGCCGGCAAGACCACCACCCTGCGGATGCTGCTCGGCCTCGCGACCCCGACCGCCGGCACCGCCACCATCCTCGGCAAGCCCTACGCCGAACTCCCCGACGCGGCCCACCGCATCGGAGTCAGCATGGACGGCATGGGCGGCGTCACCGGCGCCACCGTCCGCGGCGAACTGCGCATCTGGTGCACCGTGCTGGGCCTGCCCGCCGGCCGCGCCGACCAGGTCATGGAGTACACCGGCCTCGACTACGCCGCCGACCGCCCGGTCAAGGGCTGCTCCACCGGCATGCGCCAGCGGCTCGCCCTGGCCACCGCCCTGCTCGCCGACCCGGAGATCCTCATCCTCGACGAGCCGGCCAACGGCCTCGACCCGGACGGCATCCGCTGGCTGCGCGCCACCCTGCGCACCCTGGCCCTGGGCGGCCGCACCGTCATCGTCTCCAGCCACCAGCTCGCCGAGCTGGAGCAGACCGTCGACGACGTCGTGATCATGCAGCACTCCCTGCGCTACGCGGGCACCCTCGACGACCTCACCGGCGACGGCGCCGTCCGCCTGGAGGACCGCTTCTTCGAGCTGGTCGACCCGGCCGCCACCGCCGTTCCCCCTGCTGACACCGCCGCCACCGCCACCGCGGGCATCCGTACCCCGGAAAGGAACTACTCCCGTGCGTAACCTCATCGCCGGCGAAACCCGGAAGGCCCTGACCGGCCGCGCCTGGTGGGCCCTGCCGCTCGCGGGAGCCTGGCTGTGCCTGATCACCACCTTCGGATACGTCTCCGGAGGCGAGAAGGCCATCGCCGACGGGTCCACGTCCCTGGCCGTCGGCCAGGACGTGGCCCGCTCCTGGATGATGATGTTCCTGCTGGCGGCCGTGTTCGGCGCCGTCCACGTCACCCGGGACTACGCCTCCGGGACCATGGTCCGCTCCGCGCTCCTGGCCGGCTCCCGCTCCCGCCTCTTCGGCGCGAAGCTCGCCGTCGCCACCGCCGCCGGAGCCGCCTTCGGCCTGATCGCCGCCGCCCTCGGCGCCGTCAGCGTCTACCTCGGCCCGCTGCCCTTCGGCCTGGAGGCCGCCGCGGACGGCGAGACCGCCCTCATCCTGGTCGGCGTGTTCGCCTGCTGCACCCTGGCCGCCCCCTGGGGCGCCCTCATAGGCTGGATCGTCCGGAACCAGACCGGCGCCGTGGCCACCCTGATCGGCCTCACGCTCCTGGTGGACCCCGGGCTGCAGCGGCTGATCCCCGAGGTCTCCAAGTACCTCCTGACCATCGCGATGAGCTCCGTGTACCGGGACGTGAAGCCCGACCTGCTCTCGCTGCCCTGGGCGTACGCGGTCATCGCCGCCTGGCTAGCCGCCGCCTTCGTCGCCGGCCGCCACCTCGTCCGCACCCGCGACATCGCGTAAGGGCGTGTCCGGCACGCCAGGCAGAACCGGTCCGTCCGGCCCCGACCCACCGGACACGTCCTCATCGCCCCCTTGATCAGAGGTGCTTCCACCATGTCCGCCAAAACCGCCTTCGCACCCGATCTGGAGCGGCCCCGCACCGCCGACGACGTGGCCGTGCGCGAACCGCTCACCGAAGACGCCCCCTGGGTGATCCAGCGCGGGGAGCACAAGCACTTCCGTACCGGCGAGGACCTCGCCCGCCTGGTCCGCCTCCTCGACGGAAGCCGCGACCACGACCAGCTCGCCGCCGAACTCGGCTCCCCCTGGACCCCCGGCCACATCGACCGCGCGGTCCGCAGCCTCGCCGACTCCGACCTCCTGGAAGACGGACGGCCCGTCAAGAAGCCCGCCAGGATCCGCTTCGCGGGCCCGCTGACCATCCAGTTCACCCTGGTCAAGCCCGAGCGGATGCTGCGCCGCCTCGCCCCGCTGGTCCGCCCGCTCGGCCACCGCCTCGTCCTCGGCGCGGCCGCCGCCGTCGTCCTGCTGGGCGTCCTGGCCCTCGCCGCCGGCGGCGCCACCCTCGGCGAGGCGCTCTCCCGCCCGATGCCCCTGTGGGCGTACGCCTGCGTGATGCTCGGCGTGGTCGCCACCACCGCCGTCCACGAGATGGCCCACGGAGCGGTCCTCACCCATCACGGCGGCACACCCAGCCGGATGGGCTTCATGCTCTTCTACATGTCGCCGGCGTTCTTCTGCGACGTCTCGGACGGCTGGCGGCTGCCCGGCAAGCACCAGCGCGTCCAGGTCGCCCTCGCCGGCATCGCCATCCAGGCCGTCGCCGCCGGCACCGCCGCCCTCGCGGCCCTCGCCGTCCCCGCCGGACCGGCCCGCGAGACCCTGCTGCTGGTGGGCCTCGTCAACTACATGGTCTGCGTGGTGAACCTGCTCCCGCTGGTCAAGCTCGACGGCTACCTCGCCCTCATGAGCCACCTGGACATCTCCCACCTGCGGGAGAAGGCCATGACCGACGCCCGCCGCGCCCTCGCCCGGATCGTCTTCGGAGGCCGCGGCTACCGGCGCGAACTGCCCGGCCGCGGCTGGTCCGTCCCGTACGGCCTCGCCTGCCTGGTCTTCCCGCTGTACCTGATCTCCAGCGCCCTGACCCTCTGGTCCGGGATCCTGCAGCGCCTCGGCATCGCCGGCTCCTGCATGATGGTCTGCGCCCTCGGCTACCTGCTGTGGCGCCTCGGCAAGGGCGCCGCCACCCTGGTCCGCGAAGCCGTCCAGGCCGGAGCCCGCCCCGCCCGCATCGCCGCCGCGGGAGTCCTCGCCACCGCCGGACTGGCCCTGGCCGCCACCCTCGTGCAGATCCCCGCCACCGTCTCGGCCGGCTACACCACCGAGCGCGACGGCAGCCTCAGCCTCCTCGTCCCCCGGGGCGGCGGCGGCTTCGACCTCACCGAGGGCACCACGGTCACCCTGCGCCGCTCCGGCCTCTTCTCCCGGCCGCAGACCGGCACCGCCACCCTCGGCGAAACCACCGGCCACGACGTCCTCGCCCCGGTCACCGCCATGCTCCCCATCGCCAGTGACCGCCCCTGGCTGGAGATGAAGGCGTACCCGCTGCACCGCGTCACCGCCACCCCCGCGCCGAACGGCACGGACCGCACCGGCGTCGCCGAGGTCCAGGCGGGCCACCACCCGCTCTGGAAGTGGTTCGCCGTCTCCTACCTCGGCCCGCTGCTCCCCTGACTTCTCCCGTACGCCGCCCACGGAGGCCCGCCATGTCCCTGCGACACGTTGCCCACTGCCCGCCCGGCACCCCCTTCTACGACCGTCCGGCCGCGATCACCGGCGCCGACGCCTTCCCGGCGGCCACCGCCGAGGCCCCCGCCGGGTGGACCCGTGAGCCGATGGGGGAGTGGACCGTCCTGACCCCGCCGGGACTCGAACTCCCCGGCCAGGGCTGGAAGATCCACGTATCGGCGACCGAGCGGACCGCCCCCGAGGTCCTCGACATCGTGAGCGCGTACTGCACCTCCCGCTCCCTGCTCTTCAAGTTCCTCACCAGCCCCTCGATGCTGATGCTGCGCAACAGCAAGTACGGGGACCGGGGCAGCAGCGGCAAGTTCATCACCCTCTACCCCCGCGACGAGGCGGAGCTGGAGACCGTACTCACCGAGCTCGACGCCCTCCTCGAAGGCCGCCCGGGACCGGCCGTCCTCAGCGACCTGCGCTGGGGCGCGGGCCCCCTCTACATCCGCTACGGAGGCTTCAAGCTGAAGCTGGGCCCCGGCCCGAACGGCGCCCCCGTGCCCTGCATCGAGGACCCCGAGGGCAACCTCGTCCCCGACGTGCGCGGCCCCTCCTTCCGCCCGCCGGCCTGGCTGCAGCTGCCGCCGTGCGTGGTGCGGGCGCTGGCCGAACGGAGCCGCGGGGGCTCCCTCGGGGACTTCCCCTTCAAGATCACCCAGGCCCTGCACTTCTCCAACGGCGGCGGCGTCTACCGCGCCACCGACACCCGCGACGGACACGAGGTCCTGGTCAAGGAGGGCCGCCCGCACGCCGGCCTCGACGACGCCGGAGCCGACGCCGTCGAGCGGCTGCGCCGCGAGCACGACGCGCTGGCCGCCCTCGACGGACTGCCCTGGTTCCCGAAGGTCCTGGACTGGCGCCGCGGCGCCGAACACTGGTTCCTGACACGGGAGTTCGTCGACGGCAACGCCCTGACCAAGGAGACCGCCGAGCGCAACCCGATGCTCCACCCGGTCACCGCCCGCGACACCGCCATGCCCGTGGCCGAGTACACCGCCTGGGCCCTGGACGTCCTCGACCGCATCGAGGCCGCCGTCACCGCCATGCACGCACGCGGCCTGGTCTTCGGCGACCTCCACCCCAACAACGTCCTGATCCGCCCCGACGGCACCGTCGCCTTCATCGACCTGGAGACCACCCTCCCCATCGAGGGCCACACCGGCCAGGCCATCGGCGCCCCGGGATTCTGCGCCCCCGCCGGCACCACCGGCACGGCCGTCGACCGCTACGCCCTGGGCTGCCTGCGGCTGAGCCTGTTCCTGCCGCTGACCCCGGTGATGTCCTTCACCCGCCACCGCTCCGAGGACCTCCTCGCGCAGATCGCCGCCTTCTTCCCGGTGCCCGAGGGGTACGCCGACCAGGTCCGCGCCGACCTCGGACACGCCCCGGCGCCCGCCGGCGGCCCGCTGGCCACCCCCGAGCGCATCGCCACCGGCATCCTGACCTGCGCCACCCCCGAGCGCACGGACCGCCTCTTCCCCGGCGACGCCGACCAGTTCCTGCACGGCGACGGCGGCCTCAACATCGCCAACGGAGCCGCCGGGGTCCTGTGGGCCCTGCGCGGAGCCGGGATCACCGTCCCCGAGGCCCACCTCGACTGGCTGGCCGACGCCGCCCGCGCCGTCACCGGTCCGCGGCCGGGCCTCTACGACGGACTGGCCGGCATCGCCTGCGTCCTGCACGACTTCGGGCGCACCGACGAGGCCGCCGCCCTCCTCGACCGCGCCCACGGCCTGCTGCCCACCGCCACCCTGCGCGACGGCAGCCCCGACCGCAGCCTCTCCGGCGGCATAGCGGGCCTCGGCCTGGCCCTGCTGCACCTCGGCGAGGACACGGCCGCCCGCGAACTCGCCGCCGCCCTCGTCAACAGCCCCACCCTGGAGGAACGCCCCGGCCTGCTCCGCGGAGCCAGCGGCGAGGCCCTCTTCCTGCTCGCCGCCGGCCGTGACGACGCCGCGCGCGTGGCCCTCGTACACGACCTCGAACTGTCCCGGCAGCCGCTGCCCACCCCGTGGCACCGGGTCCAGCTCGCCCACGGCGGAGCCGGGCAGGCCATCGCCGTCCACCACTACCTCGCCGCGCACCGTGACCCGTACCTGACGGCCGTCCACGACGCGCTGCTGACCGACCTCACGTCCCAGTTCCACCCGGCCTGCGGCCTGTTCACCGGCCGCGCGGGCGCACTCGCCGCCCTGAGCTGCACGGACGACGGCTCGGAGGCCACCGCGCGGGCGCTCGCCGAGCTCCGCTCCGGCCTCGAACCGTTCGCCGTGGCCCACGAGAACGACCCGTACGCCACCGGCTTCCTCGGCGACCACCTGCTGCGCCTGTCCACGGACCTGGCCACCGGCTCCGCCGGCGTCCTGGCGGCGCTGACCGCGCCCCGCACGGCCGTCCTGCCCTACCTGCCCGCCCTGGCCCCGGCGCCGGTCCCGGCCGCCCGCTGAACCCGAACCCACCCACGTACGGAGCCCCGCATGCCCACCCACCTGACGGTCAGCATCAGCATGACGCAGGACGCCCCGCCCTCGGCGGCCCCCGAGACCACGGCCGTACGCCTCGTGTCCTGCCTTCCCGCGTCGTGGACGGTGGTACCCCTCTCGATGACCACCCGCTCCGCGACCCTGTCCCTGACCGCCCCGGACGACACCCGCGCCCCGGCGGTCCTGGAAACCCTGGACACCGCGCTGTCGGCCCCCGCCTTCACCGGCTGGATCCGCGGCTGACCCGCCCCCCGACCACCCGCAGGCCGCTCGCTCTTCCCCCACAAGCGGCCTGCGGGTGCACACGTCCCCGTCCGGGCCCGGTCAGGCCCGCGGCGGGACGAGCATGCGCTCGGTGCCGAGACGGTTCGCGCGGGTGTCCTTGTACATCGTGGTCTCGCCGTCGCTCCACCGGACGACGAGGTCGTTGGCGAGGCGGTCACCGGTGTACTGACCGGTGGTCATGAGCACGCTGTGGGTCCAGGTGCCCTTGGGTCCGTGGACGGTCTGCTTGCCGCCCAGGCCCGCGGTGGTGGTGCCGGCGTAGCTGTCGAGCGCGCCCGTGGACCAGCGGACCATGAGGTCCCACTTCTGCTTGCCGGAGAACTGCCCGGAGGTGAGCAGGGTGGCGCCCTTCCAGGTGTTGTTGGGGCCCTTGAGCCGGTGCTCCCGGCCGAGGGTGCCGGCGCCGACGCCGGTGTAGAGGCTGAGTTCGCCGTCGGACCAGCGGACCATGAGGTCGGTGACGTAGGTGGCCGCGTGGAAGCGTCCGGCGGCGATCCGGGTGGCGTACTTCCAGACGGATCCGGAGGGGGCCATCTCGGTGACGGATCCCAGGCCCTTGGAGCCGACGTCTCCGTGCAGGGTCATCCGGCCGTCCTCCCAGCGGACCATGAGGTCGAACTGGCCGGAGCCGGTGAAGTCGCCTGCGGTGAGGGTGGCGACCGGCTTCCATCGCGCGTTCGGCGCCGCGAGCCGGCGCTCGGGCAGGAAGCCGCCCTTCCCGTCACCCGGGAAGAGGGTCACCTCTCCGTCGGTCCAGACGACGAGCAGGCTGCTGCGGCCGCTGCCGGTGAAGTCGCCGGAGGCGATCTGTTTGGCATGGGTCCACAGGTCACCGGGACCGGGCAGCAAGGGGCTGTCCGCGGAACCCCGGTACGGCGGCCGGGTGAGGGAGCCCGGGTCGCGACCGGCGTCGGCGTCGTTGTACAGGTCCTGCGCGTCCTTGCCGTACACCGGCGCGTACGTCACCCAGGAGTCGTTGCCGCCGCCGTGGTAGCCGCCGGTGTTCCCGACGACCTTGCCGGTGCGGCTCGCCGCGTCGTAGTCCTTGATCCAGGGGCCGCCGGACACGCCGCCGTAGAAGCCCTTGCACAGCATCCGCATCTGGCGGAAGCCGCCCAGCCGGGTGGTGGGCACGTCACAGCGGAAGGCCTTGTGGTGCGGGTTGACGCCGGTGGCGGACGGGTAGCCGACGACGGTGACGCGGTGCTCGTAGGTGCTGCCCGGCGTGAAGGTCAGCGCCCCCGTGAGCTTCTCGACGCTCCCCTTGGCGTTCGGCTCGACCAGGACGAAGGCGAGGTCCAGGTCGGAGACGGCGGCCTTGCTGTTCGACGCGTAGCGGGGGTCCGTGTAGACGCCGTCGGTCTTGACCGGGAAGATCCCGAACGGCTGGGCGCGGGCCGCTCTGCCGTGGCGGTACTGCGGCACGAAGACGGCGTGGTTCGCCGGCCCGGCCATGCCGTATGCGCAGTGGCCCGCCGTGAGCACCATGCTCCTGCCGGCGCTGCGGACCACGCTGCCGGTGCAGGAGGTGTCGGCGTTGCCGACCTTGGACGCCCGGTAGAAGAAGGTCCCCACCATCGGCATGCCGTCGAAGTAGGTGCCGGCCGGAGTGCCGGACGGAGCGGACACGGTCCTGTGCTGCGGGCCGGGCGGCCCGCCGACCGTACCCCGGCCCCGCGCGTCGTCGACGGGCACGGCGGCGGCCATGCGCTCGGCCGTCCAGTACGCCTCTTCGGCGACGACCCTGGCGGAGGACGACGGCGGGGGCGCGGTGGCGCCGGGCTTCGCGGTGGCGCCGGGTTTTGCGGTGGCGCTCGGAGGGACGGTCGCGGCCGGCGCGGGACCGGTAGTACCCAGTACGGCCGCCGTCAGGGCGACGGCGAGGGCGGTGAACCATCCGGATCTCAAGGAACCCACTCTCCGTACGACAGGATCGTCGGTGGACAGGAAAGAGATCACATGGTCAGGACGAAGACCGCAGCGGCCGGGGTCGCCGCGCTGGCGCTGCTCCTGATGGCGTCGGCGGGAACCGCTTTCGCCGTCCGGACGGCGGATCAGCCCACCCCGCTGGCCACCCCGATGCCCACCCCGATGTCCACCCCGCTGGCCGACGGGGCCCGGCTGTCCGCGAGCCCCGGGGAGCGGCTCACGTTCACCCTCCCCGCCTCCCTGCCGGGGAAGAACGGCAACCGGGTGGTCTCGGAGGTCTTCGTCGCACCCGGGACGCTGAGGATGAACGACCCGGTCGTCACCGCCGTGGCCACCGTGGCCTGCGACACCCCTCCGGGGGTCTACCCGGTCCGGCAGACCGGCCCCGGCGGGCCCGCCGAAGGGGCCGGGGGCGAGCCCTGGGTGAGCGTCGAGGTCGCCGACATCGGCGCGGCCGAGCGCGCGGCCTGCCCCGGGAAGGTCGCGGCCCTTCCGCCCGAACAGCCGGAGGAGCACTGGCCCGCCGGCCGCTCCTGGCCCCAGTCGCCCTGGGACGTACGGACGTTCCGGCCCGGCGAGGAGGTGACGCCGACGGCCTCGGACGCGTCGGCGGGGTACGGCGACACCCTCACCTCGCCCGGGTTCACCGGCCGGGCCGTCATGCGCGGGGCCAAGGCGGTCGTCACGGCCGCCGCGACGATCCGCTGCGATGCCGGGCCGGGGCTGTACGAGGTCCGCTGGGCGGGCGGCGACGAGGTCTGGGCCCGCTACCGGGTGGCGGATTCCGCCGAACAGAACAGCCCCGCATGCCGGGACAGGGCCGCCGAACCGTCTCCGTGGCGCACTCCCTGGCCGGCGGCCGGCGCGGCCGCCGCCCTGGCCGCCGCGGGCGTGGCGGCCTACGCCGTGGCCCGGCGCCGCCGGCGCCCCCGATGACGGGATCCGGCCCGGCGTCCGGCAATGCGGTGGTGCCGGGGAGCGGGGCCCCCGACACTGACCCCTTGTGTCCATGAACCTTCAGGCCGGTCCCCTGTGTACGCGCGCTTCGCTCGCCGCCGAGCTGCGCGGGCTCGGTCTGCGCCCCGGTGAGACCCTCCTCGTGCACTCCTCCCTCAGCTCGCTCGGCTGGGTCTGCGGCGGCGCCGCCACGGTGGTCACGGCGCTGCTCGACGCCCTCGGGGACGCGGGGACCCTGGTGGTGCCGACGCACTCGGGCGACAACTCCGATCCGGCGCAGTGGTCGAACCCGCCGGTGCCCGAAGCGTGGTGGGCGGACATCCGTGCCGCGATGCCGCCCTTCGACGCGCGCACCACGCCCACCCGCGGCATGGGCGCCGTCCCGGAGGCCGTCCGCACCTGGCCGGGCGCCGTCCGCAGCGGCCATCCGCAGACCTCCTTCGCCGCGCTGGGCCCGCGCGCCGCCACGCTCACGGACGGCCACGCGCCGGACTGCCGGCTCGGCGAGCGCAGCCCGCTCGCCCGGCTGGAGGAGGCCGGGGCGCGGATCCTGCTGCTGGGCGCGGGCTTCGACTCCTGCACGGCCTTCCACCTCGCCGAGTACCGGGTTGCGGGGCCGCTGGAGGACAACTCCTTCGCCCTCCTGACCCCGCAGGGCCGCCGCTGGACCACGGTCCGCGACACGGCGGTCTCCTCGGACGACTTCGAGGACCTGGGCGCGGCCTTCGAGAAGGACCGCCCGGTGCTGCGGGGCAGGGTGGGCGGCGCGGAGGCCCGCCTGTTCGCCCTGGCCGGGGCCGTCGCCTACGCCGAGGGCTGGCTGGCCGCGCACCGGCCGTGAGCCCGTCGTCAGTCGATGGCCTGGTAGAGGGTGGTCCAGAAGTCGCTCATGGCGCGCGCCGAATCCGGGGTGGACAGCCCGACCTGGGTGAGCAGGACTCCGGTGAGCTGGTTGGTCCTGTCCGCGTACACGCTGGTGCCCGTACCGCCGAACCAGCCGAACTGGCCGGCCGGGGCGTAGTCGCCGCGATGGGTGCGCACCGCCATCCCGAAGCCCCAGCCGCCGTGCGAGCCCTGGCCGGACGACAGGTGGGCGACGTTGCCGAACATGGCTTCCCGGGCGGCCAGTTGCCCGGGCGTCAGCCGGTTGGTGGTCATCAGCTCGACGGCGGCGCGGGACAGGATCCGTTCGCTCCCGTGCATCCCGTGGTTGAGCAGCATCCGGAAGTAGGCGTGGTAGTCGTCGGCGGTGGAGACCAGCCCGCCGCCGGCGCCCTGGAACGCGGGAGGCGCGCTCGCCCTTCCGCCCGCCGCCTCGTCCCACACGAGGAACTCGCCGGTCTGCGGGTCGGGCCCGTACAGGGGCGGCATTCGGTCGATCTTGTGCGTGGGCGTGTGGAAGGCGGTGTCCTCCATCCCCAGCGGATCGAGGACGCGTTCGCGCAGGAACGACTCCAGCGACCGGCCCGTGACCCTGGAGACGAGCACCCCGACCACCTCGTTGCTGAGGTCGTACTGCCACCGCACCCCGGGCTGGTACTGCAGCGGCAGCTCGCCGAGGCGCCGCATCCACTCGTCCGGCTCGGGCGCCGGCCCGGACGCCACGCTGTAGTCGAGGCGCTCGAAGGTCGCGGCCCGGATCGGGGAAGCCATCGACTCGAAGTCCACCCCGAGCCCGAAGGTGGAGGTCAGCAGGTCCCGTACGGTGATCGGCCGCAGCGCCGGAACGGTGTCGTCCAGCGGTCCGTCGGGCCGCTTCAGCACCTGCCGGTCGGCGAGTTCGGGCAGCCACGGGTCCACCGGGTCGTCCAGCCGCAGCCGGCACTCGTCGAGCAGGATCATCGCCGCCGCCATCGTGACCGGCTTTGACGCGGACGCCATCCGGAAGACCGTGTCCCGGCGCATCGGCGCGCCGCCGTCGTGGCGCATCGTCCCGATCGCTTCGACGTGCGTGTGGCCGCCGCGGCCGACCAGGGCGACAAGGCCGGGAATCTTCTTGGATTCGACGTGCCGTGCCAGCACCTCGCGCAGCCGGCGCAGCCCTGCGTCGGAGAAGCCGCTGCTGCTCAGTCCCGTGCTGTTGCTCGTCATGATGAATCCCCTGTTCACAGTGCCGGTTCCCACAGCGGCCCCGATGGCCGCCCGGCCCCTCGGAGCGGCCGTGTGGAAAGCCTGCAACCTTGACCCAGGGTCAAGGTCAAGCCACTGCCGGGCTATCCTCGCCCGATGGCAGAGGGACTCACGATCGGCCAGGCGGCGGCGTTCGCCGGCGTCACCGTCAAGACCGTGCGGCACTATCACCGGCTCGGTCTGCTCGCCGAGCCGGAACGCGACGGCTCCGGCTACCGCCGCTACCGGTCCGGCGAACTGTTCCGGCTGGTCCAGGTCCGGACCCTGGCCGCGGCCGGTGTGCCGCTGGCCGAGATCGGCGACCTGCTCGACACCGATCCCGAGACGTTCGCCGCCACCCTGGACGACGTCCGCGACCAGCTCACCGAACGGATCGACGACCTGACCGCGCGCCGCGACAGGCTGCACCGGCTCGCCCACGGCGACCGGGCCCTGCTGCCCGACCGGGCCTGCGCGGTCCTGGAGCGACTCGATGAACTCGGCTTCGGCCCCGACTACGTGGCCGGCCAGCGGGAAGCCCTGGTACTGGCCCGGGCCCTGGTCCCGGAGATCTTCGACAGCTTCCTGACCCGGCTCGAACACGAGCTCCGCGACCCCGAGTCCGTCGAGCTGACCCGGCGCGGATGGGATGCTCGGTCCTGGGATCCCGGCGACCCGCGGATCGAGGAGCTGGCGTCCGCGCTGGCCGGCAAGCTGCTGGCCGACCGCGGGCTGCTGGCCGTGCCGACGGGGTTCGAGGACCGGTCCGACGCCGCCTCCCGGTACGCCGTGGTCAACCACCACCGGGAGGACCAGTCACCGTCCATCGCCCGGCTGAACGCACTGGTCGAGGCGAAGCTGCGCGCGGCGGGCATCGCCGTCCCGCGCCGGTGACGGCTAGGACACGCCCTGGGCCCGCCGCGGCAAACGGGCCATCCGCTCCTCCAGGTGCTTGCGGCAGTCGGGCCATTGCGACGCGGTGACCGAATAGATCGCCGAGTCGCGGAGCAGGCCGTCCTCGCCCGGGGCCCACGAGCGGGACCAGTTGCGGAGCACGCCCTCGAAGCGTGCGCCGACCGCCTCGATCGCGGCGCGCGAACGGGCGTTGCGGGCGTCCGTCTTCAGGTCGAGCCGGGCCACGCCCCAGTTCTCGAAGGCGTGCCGGAACAGCAGGTACTTGGCTTCGGTGTTCACCCCCGAGCCCTGGGCCGAAGCCGCGAGCCAGGTGAAGCCGACCTCGATCGCGCACAGGCCCTCCCCGGTCGTCGGCCACGGCCGGGGGTCCCAGAAGGCGGTGGCCCCGACCGCCCGCCCCGACGCCCGCTCCACCTGCGCGTACGGGGCCAGCTTGCCCGCGTCGCGACGGGCGAGCTGGGCGTCGATGTACGCCCCGACCCGGTCCGCGGTGGGCACCCAGGTGAACTGGTAGGGGCTGCGGTCCTCTTCGGCCGCCACGGCCAGGTCCGCCGCGTGGCGGTGCTCCAGCGGCTCCAGGCGCACGAGCTCGCCGTCCAGGACCGGTCCATCGAGTACGAAGGTCATGGCCGCAGCGTTCCAGAGCCGTCCCGCCCTGTCGCGCGAATTCGGCGGCACCGCACAGGGATCTATACAAGCGTATTGAACATTCGTCTTAGACGGTTGTATATTTCTGGCACGGGGTCGGACCGGCACCCGTATCCGCACCGGAACCAGGGGGAACCACCATGACGAACGCCGCCGCCCAGCCCACCCGCGCCACCCTGACCATCGACGGCCGCGCCCTGTCCTACCTGGACTTCGGCGGCGCCGGCCGCCCCCTCCTCGCCCTGCACGGCCACCTCTCCGAGGGCTCCTCCTTCGCGGCCCTGGCCGCCGCCCTCGGACCCGAGTGGCGGGTGATCGCGCCCGACCAGCGCGGCCACGGGGACTCCGACCGCGCCGCGGAGTACACCCGCGCCGGTTACCTCGCCGACCTGGTCGCCCTCCTCGCCCACCTCGGGATCGAGCGCACCGTCGTCCTCGGCCACTCCCTCGGCGGGATCAACGGCTACCACCTGGCCGCCGCACACCCGGAGCTGGTCGAGGCCCTCGTCGACGTCGACGCCCCCGCCGAGCTCCCCGACCACGGCGCCGGCCCCCTGAGCTTCGTACGGAACTTCCCCTACACCGCCCCGACCCGCGAGGAGCTCCTCGCGGGCTGCGGCCCCCTCGCCCCCGCCCTCGCCCCGGCGCTGCGCCCGCTGCCCGGGGGAGCCGGCTGGCGGCTGCCGTTCCACCCCCAGGACACCATCGACTCCGAGCAGCTCGTCCACGGGGACCACTGGAAGCAGTGGCTCGCGACCGACTGCCCCGCGCTGCTGGTCCACGGCCTGCGCAGCCAGGTCGTGTCCGCCGCACTGGCCCGGGAGATGACCACCCGGCGCCCCGGCACCGTGTCCCGCGCCCTGGACACCGACCACTTCGTGCAGCTGGGCGACCCGGAGGGCTTCGCCGCCGCCGTACGGGAGTTCCTCGCCGGTCTCTGAGCCGTCGCGCCCCTCCCCGCGCCGGGCCGTCGGCCTCCACGGGCGATAGAACGCGGGACACTCAGGGCCCCCGTGGCTACACTGCGCGCAGTTGATCAAGTGGTGTGGGGGCGGCCGGTGTTGGAGCGAACTGCGACACGGGTGTGCCCGTTGTGCGAGGCGACGTGCGGGTTGAGCATCACCCTGTCGGACGAGGTCGTCACCCGCGTCAAGGGGAACCGGGACGACGTCTTCAGCAAGGGGTACCTCTGCCCGAAGGGCGCCTCCCTGGGCCGCTTCGACAGCGACCCCGACCGGCTGACCGCCCCGCTGGTGCGCCGCCCCGACGGCGGCTTCGACGAGGTGGGCTGGGCCGAGGCCTTCGCCGCCGTCGAGCGCGGCCTGCGGGGGGTGAGCGAGCAGCACGGCAAGGACGCCGTGGCCCTCTACATGGGCAACCCGGTCATCCACACGCTGGCCCTGCCGCTCTACATGCTGGTCCTGCGCGAACGGCTCGGCACGCGGAACATCTACTCCTCCACCACCCTCGACACCATGCCCAAGAGCGTGGCCTGCGGATGGATGTACGGGGACCCGCTCGCCTTCCCGCTGCCGGACATCGACCGCACCGACCACCTGCTGGTCCTGGGCGCCAACCCCATGGAGTCCAACGGCAGCCTGTGGACCGTCGCCGACCTGCCGGGCCGCCTCAAGGCGCTGCGGGCGCGCGGCGGGCGCCTCGTCGTCGTCGACCCGCGCCGCACCCGCACCGCGGACCTCGCGGACGAACACGTCCCGATCCGCCCGGGCACCGACGCCCTGCTGCTGCTCGGCATCGCGCACACGCTGTTCGACGAGGGCCTGGCGACCGACCCCGGCCCCGGCTTCGCCGGCTTCGACGAGCTGGCCGTCCAGGTGAAGGGGTTCGCCGCCGAGGACGTCGCGGACGCCTGCGGGGTCCCCGCGGGCACCATCCGCACGCTCGCGCGCGAACTGGCCGCGGCGCCGACGGCCGCCGTGTACGGACGACTGGGCACCTGCACCACGGAGTTCGGCACGCTCACCAGCTGGCTGGTCGACGTGGTCAACATCATCACCGGGAACTTCGACCGCCCCGGCGGAGTGCTCTTCGGCGAGGCCCCGCACGCCACCCGCCGCCCCGCCGAGCCGTTCCGCACCGGACGCTGGCACAGCAGGGTCCGCGGACTGCCGGAAGCCAACGGCGAGCTGCCCACCGCGACCCTCGCGGACGAGATCGAGACCCCCGGTGAGGGGCGGGTACGGGCCCTGCTGTGCATCGCCGGGAACCTGGTCCTCGCCTCGCCGCAGGGCGAGCGGCTGGACCGGGCCCTGCCCGGCCTGGACTTCATGGTCTGCGTCGACCCCTACCTGAACGAGACCACCCGCCACGCGTCCGTCATCCTGCCGCCGCCGAGCGCCCTGGAATCACCCCACTACGACGTGGTCCTGGCCGGCCGCTCCGTCCGCCGCAACGCCCGCTTCTCCCCGCCCGTACGGGCCCTGGCGCCCGGGCGCCCCAGCGAGGCGGAGATCCTCGCCCGGCTGGTCCTCATCGCCTCGGGCAAGAGCGCGGACGGCGACCCGGAGAGCGTGGACGAGACGCTGACCGACCTGACCCTGAGGGCCGCCTCCGGCCGCCCGGGGGCGCCCCTGCACGGGCGCGAACCGGCCGCACTCAAGCGGGAACTGACCGGGGACAACGCACTGGAGCGGCGGCTCGACCTGATGCTCCGCCTGGGACCCGCCGGCGACCTGTTCGGCAAGCGCCCCGACGGCCTGAACCTGGCCCTGCTCAAGGAGACCCCGAACGGCATCGACCTCGGGCCGCTGCGGCTCCGCCGCAAGGAGGTCGTGATGACCGCCTCCGGCCTGGTGGAACTGTGCCCGCCCGCCATCACCGGGGACCTGCCGCGGCTCGACGCGCGGATGCGGGAGCTGGACGGCGGCGGGTTCGTGCTCATCTCCCGCCGCCAGCTGAAGTCCGTCAACAGCTGGTCCCACAACATCGCGACCCTGTCCGGCGGGACCAACCGCTGCGCCCTGGAGATCAGCACGGGGGACGCCGAGCGCCTGGGCGTCACCGCCGGAGACCTGGTCCGGGTCCGGGGCCGGAGCGGCGAGGTGGTGGTGCCGGTGGAGCCCACCGACCGGCTGCGCGCGGGCGTGCTGAGCCTCCCGTACGGCTGGGGGCACGGGCGCAAGGGCAGCCGGCTCGCCCACGCGGCCACCCAGCCGGGGGTGAGCATGAACGCGCTCACCGACAGCTCGGTCGTCGACCCGCTCTCCGGAACGGCCGTCTTCAACGGGGTGCCCGTGCGCATGGAGAAGGTGGAGAAGGCCGAACGGGAAACGGAAAGCTGAATTCCGAAGGGGTCCGCATTCTGCGTCATTTGAATTCCTGATGCCCCCGAGGGAAAACTTTTCAGACATCCCGAGCATCCCTAGACTGGCCAAGAACTTCCGATCGCCAGTCAATGGAGATTCTGTGAGCCTTGCCCGTCGCATTGCGATTCCCGCCGTTTCCCTGATGCTGCTCGCCGGAGTGGCCACCGCGGCGAACGCCGTCGAAGAACCCGCGCAGGATTCCCTGTTCGGCCCGGTGTGTTCTCCGACGCAGACCGCCATCACCGATGTCCCGCACCGGCTTTTCGCCGCCTGGAACAACGGGGACGCTGCAGGAGTCGCCGCCCAGTTCACGACGGACGGCCACATGATTCCGAGCAACGGTGCCTACCTCACCAGCCGGACCGCGATCCAGTCCTTCTACCAGGGCGCCTTCGCCGGTCCCCTCGCCGGCACCCGGATGATCGGCACGCCGCTCACCGTGCGCTGCCTGTCCAGCTCCACGGCCGTGATCGACGGGCTCGGCGGGCTGCTCAAGCCCGGTGACACCTACACCGAGCCGGAGCAGGTGCCGATCGGCCAGCGCCTCATCGTCTCCTGGACGGCCGTCCGCGTCGGCAACGCCTACTACATGAAGGAATTCCAGAGCACCCTCATTCAGGGCTGATCACCGAGCCGGCTGCCGCGAGGAAATCGAGAGGAACGGAGAGTTTCGTTGCCACGCACGGTGCTGGTCACGGGCGGAAACAGGGGAATCGGGTTGGCCATTGCCGAGGAATTCCTCGGGCGTGGTGACCGGGTTGCCATCACCTATCGCAGCGAACCACCGGACGGCAAGTTCCTCGCCGTTCGCTGTGATGTGTCCGACCCGGAACAGATCGACGCCGCATTCGCTGCGGTCGAGGCCGAACTCGGCCCGGTGGAGATTCTCGTGTCCAATGCCGGTATCACCGAGGACCGGCCCATGCTGCGGATGCAGGAAGAGCAATTCTCCCGGGTCATCGACACCAATCTCACCGGCGGCTGGCGCTGCGCCCGGCGGGCCCTGCCCAAAATGCTGCGCGGCCGGTGGGGGCGGATCGTCTTCGTGTCCTCCGTCGCCGGACTGCGCGGGAACCAGGGCCAGGTCAACTACGCCGCCAGCAAGGCCGGCATGGTCGGCATGGCGCGCTCGCTCGCCCGCGAGGTCGCGACGTCCGGCATCACCGTGAACGTGGTGGCGCCCGGCCTGATCGAGACCGACATGACCGCCGCCCTGTCCGGAACCCGCAAGAGCACGCACCTGGCGGAGATCCCGGCGGGACGGGCGGGACGGCCCGAGGACGTGGCCGACACCGTGGCCTGGCTCACGGGGGAGCGGGCCGGCTACGTCACGGGCGCGGTCGTGCCCGTGGACGGCGGCCTGGGAATGGGGCACTGATCCCATGACCACCGTCCTTCCCGAGCCCACCGCGCCTCCCGCCACCGGCGGCCTGCTCGCCGGCAAGCGGATCGTGATCACCGGAGTGATCACCGAACGGTCGATCGCGTTCGCGGCCGCCCGGATCGCCCAGGAACAGGGCGCCCGGATCGTCCTCACCGGCTACGGCCGGCTGTCCCTGGTCGAACTGGTCTCCCGCCGGCTGCCCGAGAAGCCGCCGGTCGTCGAACTGGACGTGACCGACCCCGGGCACCTCGCCCGCCTCCCGGAGCTGGTCGGCGAGCACCTCGGCGGCGTCGACGGAGTACTGCACTCCATCGCCTTCGCCCCGCCGAGCTGCCTCGGCGGATTCCTCACCGCACCCTGGGAGGACGTGGCCACCGCCGTCCACACCTCCGCCTATTCCTACGTCTCCCTCGCCAAGGCGCTGCTCCCGCTCATGGGCAGCGGCGGCTCGGTGGTCGGACTCACCTTCGACGCCACGAAGGCCTGGTCGGGGTACGACTGGATGGGCGTGGCCAAGGCCTCCCTGGAGTCCGCCAACCGCTACCTCGCGCGGGAGGCGGGCCCGCTCGGCGTCAGGTCGAACCTGGTGGCGGCCGGCCCCCTGCGGACCACCGCGGGGAAGGCCATCCCGGGCCTGGCCCGCACCCAGGACGAGTGGGCGGCGAAGGCACCGCTGGGCTGGAACATCACCGAGACGGAGTCCACGGCACGGGCCTGCGCCGCGCTGCTCTCCGACTGGTTCCCGGCGACCACGGGCGAGATCGTCCACGTCGACGGGGGACACCACGCGATGGGCGCCTGACCGCCTGACCGCCTGACCGCCTGACCGCAGGACCGTAGGACGAAAGGGGTGGTGCCCCGGGCCGCACGCGCGGCCCGGGGCACCACCCCTTCCCCGACCCGCGGGTCAGAGCGCGAAGCTGCTGCCCGCCTCGGGAACCACCAGGCGCTCGGCCGAACCAGCCTTCTCGAAGGCGGCGCTGACGGTGTCCTGACCCTCCGTGAAGTGCTGCCAGCCGTCCTGGTGCACGGCGAGCACCTTGCGGGCGCCCAGCAGCTCGGCCACCTCCACCGCCTGCTCGGAGGTCAGCGAGAGCAGCGTCGGGCCGAACGGGGCGAGCTGCGCCGCGCCCACGTGCAGCACCGCCAGGTCGACGCCGGCCCCGCCGAGGCGCTCCGCCAGGGCCTGCACCGGCTCCAGGGAGACGTTGTCGCCGCTGACGTACACGGTCGGCAGGCCCTCGCCGCTCAGCAGGAAGCCGGTGACGGTGCCGAGCATCGGCTCGGTCCCGGCCGGACCGTGCTGCGCCGGGACGGCGGTGACCACGAGGCGGCCGCCGTCCGGGCGCTCCAGTACGTGCTCGGCCCACGGCGCCAGCCCGGTACCGCCGACGCGCTCCGCGGACTGCTCGGTGGTGAGCACCAGCGCGACCTCCTTGAGGAAGGCGCGCCCGGCCCCGTCGAGGTTGTCGGGGTGCTGGTCGTGCGACAGCAGGACGGCCGCGACCGGGCCCAGCCGGTCGGTGGTCAGCGCCGGTCCGGCCAGCTTGTGGAGGGCGACCGGGCCCATCTCGTAGGAGGAACCGGCGGCGTCGAAGGTCGGGTCCGTCACGAACCGCAGCCCGCCCAGGTCGATGACCACGGTGGGGCCGCCCACCGCGGTGACGGCGAGCTGTGCGGCGGTGTTCTCAGTCATGGAACTGCTCCTTGGAAAGTGCGACTCGAACGGTGGGATGGGAAAGAGAGGGAGGGAGCGGGCCGGTCACCCGGGTTCGACAACCACCAGGCCCCCGGTGAATCCCCGCGGCAGCCGCAGCGGGTGCCAGAGGTGGCCGACGCCCTGCTCCGGCGCCCCGGCCAGGCTGCGGACTCCGGTGCCCACGGCCTTCACGTACGCCTCCCGCCTGGTCCAGACGTCCAGCCACAGCAGGTCCCCGGCCCGGCCGGAGGCCCGTCCCAGGCGGGCGCGTTCGGCGGGGGAGAACAGCCGCCGGGCCAGGTCCCCGGCCCGCGGGACCGTACGGACCTCCTCGACGTCCACACCGATCCGGGTCCGGGGCGCGAGCCCGCTGCCCACGGCGACGGCGACCAGGCCCGCGGCGTGCGCGATGCTCACGTCCACCCCCGGGGCGTCCGTCACCCACGGCCGTCCGGCCCGGTCCACGGCGAGGCCCACGCGGGCGGGCGGCCGCCCGAGCATCCGCCCCAGCACACTGCGCAGCACGTACCGGGCCAGGACGAACTCGGCCCGGCCCAGCGGATCGGAGACGGTGTCGTACCGGGAGCGCTCCTGCGGGGCCAGCGCGGCGGCCAGCTCCGCCACCGCGCCGGCCGGCAGCCCGCGCCCGTCGGCCCACCAGGCGCGTACGACACCGGGGCCCGCGGCGACCTGCCCGGCCGGGGCGATCCGCCCCGCCGGGGCGGCCAGGGTCGCCGCCGCACCGTCCGATCCGCTCCGCGTCACGGCCGGCCGGCCGCCAGCACCCGGTCGGCCAGCTCGTCCTCGGTCAGGCCGAAGTGCGAGGTGAGCGCGCTGATCCAGCGCTCCAGGCCGAAGGCCACGCACCCGGTGAAGGCGGGCTCGCCGTCCGCGGTGCGGATCTCGCAGCGCTCGCCGAAGAAGTTGCGGTGGAAGTTGAGCGAGCCGATGGCCAGCGAGCCGTCGAAGACGAACTCCTCCTTCACCGGGAAGAGCTGGGCCATCAGCGCGCGTCCCGCGCTCGCGTCGAAGAACGGGTCCGTGGCGGCCTCGATCTCGACCGGCAGCCCGAGCTCCGACAGATAGCCCGTGATCTTCTTCCGGAACAGCTCCAGGTGGGCCAGGACCTCGTCCTTGGTGCCGACGCACACGATCTCCCGCATGCTGAAGCCCAGCAGCCGGCGCAGCGCGTCGTAGTGCGTCTCGCGGCGGAAGCAGGTGGCCACGGTGGTCACCTTGTGGGGACCCTCCGTCAGCGTGCGGCCCGCCAGGTCGAGGTAGACGTTGTAGCAGGCCGCCGAAGGCAGCGCGTACGAGGCCTCGGTGAGGTGGCCGGCCGGCAGGGAGGCTTCGCGGGGGCCGCCCGTGGCGTACTCCGGAGCGGCCTCCTCCGTCAGGGCCGCTCCCAGGATCGCCAGCTGCGGGAAGTTCTGGAAGTAGTCCAGCCGGTGCAGGTCCTCGACCCGCATCAGGGGCGGGTACTGCACCGCGTCGGCGCCGACCTCGGCCGCCCAGCCGGTGAACACGCCTTCCAGCGTGGCCCGGAGCCGCAGCGCACCCGGCCCGAGGGTGGCGAGACCGCCGCGGGTGGAAGGGGTACGGCCCGCCTCGGGTCCCGCGCTCACCGGACTACTCGGACTCATGGAAGAACCTCTTTCGAATCGAGTTGATCGTACGAAAATCAGACGGGGTGACGTTCTCCATCAAGATCTCTTCACCCGTCTGCTCCTCCAGTACGTAGAGGAAGTTGACGAACCCGAGGGAGTCGAGGATCCGGTTCTCGACCAGGTCGAGGTCCGGATCGATCGAGGTCAGGTCCGGCCGCTTGGTCAGCAGGTACTGGATGACGGCGTCGAAGCCGGTGACGGTGCTCATGAGCGCGGCAGAACGTCGTCGGTGAAGATGCCCTCGTTCACGAGGAAGCTCATCGAGCGCTTGAGCATCTTGCGCTCCAGCTCGTGGAAGGCCGGGTCGGCCAGTACCTCGTTGCGCACCTGGTACGGGTTCGGGATGCCCGCGTCCTTGAAGGCCGCCGGGTTCACCAGGCCGTCCACGGACTTGCGCAGGTACCGCTTGAGGTACAGCTCCAGCTCGGCCAGCTCCTCCGTGCTCAGCTTCTCCCGCAGCTGACGGTGCAGGTGCGAGACGATCTGCCGGCCGAAGGCGACGTGCCGGGACTCGTCCTGGTGGTGGATCGCGTTGATCTTGCGGATCGTGGGGTGCAGCCGGTCGTCGTCGCCCATCCGCTTGTTGAAGAAGTCGACGACCTCTTCGAAGAGCAGGAGCCGCGCGAAGACGAGGAAGTGGGCGGACTCGCCCTCGGACTTCATCTCCAGCTGGACGCCCTTGTCCGGGTAGACCTTGCCGCCGTAGAGCAGGCAGAACCGGGCGAAGAACCACATGTGCGAGTTCTCCTCGCCGATCATGTGGTGGAAGTACTCGGAGGAGAGGGCGAAGTCCTTCGTGTGGATCCGCGCGATGATCTCGGTGATCAGCTCACGGATGCCGTCGACGTTCAGGCTGTAGAAGTTGACGCTCTCCCACTTGCTGATCGCCCACTTCTGCTCCTCGGTGAACGACTCGGCCACCTTGGTCCCGTGGATGGACAGCAGCTCCGGAGTCATCCAGTACTGGTCCTCGGGCAGCGTCTCGGGCCAGTCGAACATCGTGTAGGGGTCGTAGTGGTCGCGCTCGGACATCGACACGAGCCGGTCGAGTATGGACTGCAACTGCGCGTCGGCCTGCAGCACGGGCGTGCTCATCGGATCCTTTTCCTCTCTCAGTTGCCGGAGCCGTTGCCGGCCCCGGCCGTCTCGCGCGGAGCGGGCTGCTCCGCCGAGAGCTGGATGTCGGTCTGGTGGCGCGGGTGGGCGAACAGGCCGCCGCGGCGGTACCCGTTCACCGGTTCGTCCGCATGGTGTTCGGTGGGCAGCAGCCGGTTCAGCAGCGAGCCGGTGAAGGCCTGCGCGATGTCCGGGTGCGGGGCCTCGGCGTGGTGGTCGGCCAGGATGACGAAGGCCGGGTCCACGTTCTTGACCAGGCCGTCCTCGTCCACGACCTCCAGCCACGAATGGGCGAGGTCGAGCATCCCCATGATCCAGCCGCGCCGGGTACGGGCCTCGAAGCCGGCCTCCCGGCACCGCTCGGCCAGCTCCAGGCAGACGGAGATGCACGGGGCGTAGCCCTGGGCCAGCACCTCGTCCTTGCGCCACTGGAGTTCCTCGGGCATCCGGCCCCAGCGGAACCGGTCGGGGCCGTACGAGGTCACGATCGCGCGGAGCTTCTCCGAGACGATCTCCCGCCGCTCCCCGGAGGTCACGAGCACCCCGGAGGCGGTCAGCCCGGACGTGCCGCTCGCGGTGATGTCCTTCTCCCCGAGCGTCGCGGCCCCCGCGGGCCCGATCGACAGGGACTCCGTCCAGCCGCCGCTCAGCTCCGGGTGGGGCGTGGCCAGGTTCCAGTCGGTGCGCTCCGGTTCGCCCTCGCCGTGGGCGGCCGGCGGGGTCAGCGCGACGGAGTAGTTCCAGCGCTGGGGCCGGAACAGCGCCTCGGGATCGGCGTGCATCCAGCGCAGGGCGTAGCGCATCGTCTTCTCGGGCACGGAGGTCCCGGAGCCGGAGTAGAGCGCGAGGTTCACCAGGTCGAAGCGGTCGAAGCGCTCCGCCCCCGGTGTCCCGCCGTGCGGCAGCCCGGCGCGCAGCAGCTCGTCGAGGATCTCCGGCCCGCACTGGAGCAGTTCGAGCGCGGCGTCCCGCTCCACCCACTCGTCACGCAGCTCCGGCGGGATCACCAGCAGGTCGCGGAGGGAGTCGAGCCAGCCCTCCAGGCCCCGCGGCGCGGCGGGGCGGGTCCACGGTTTGGCTTCGATGTTCATCCGTTGCTCCCGGAGGACGTCAGGCTTGTCAGGTTCGGCGGGGCCAGGGGCGAGAAGCGGGCCCGCAGCGCCGCCTTGTCGGGCTTTCCGTACGAGGCCGTGGGGATGTCCGTGACGAACTCGAACCGCCCGGGCACGTGCGCCGCGCCCAGGGAGCCGCGCACCGAGGCGCGCAGTTCCTCCACGAGGCCGGGCCGGTCGTCCTCGTCGGACACGCATACGGCGACCAGGGCCTCGCCCGTGCGCGGGTCGGGCACCCCGATGACGGCGGCGCGCCGGATGTCCGGATGGGCCGTCAGCACGTTCTCGACGGCCTGCGGATAGCAGTTGGTGCCGTCCACGATGACCAGGTCCTTGGCCCGCCCGGTCAGGTACAGGTAGCCGTCCTCGTCGATCACGCCGAGGTCGCCGGTGCTCAGCCAGCCGTCCCGCAGCACCTCTCCGCTCAGGTCGGGCCGCTGCCAGTAGCCCGCCATCACGGTGGGACCGGACACCTCGACCGCTCCTTCCGTACGGGGCCCCAGCGCGCGGCCGTCCCCGCCGGTGACCCGGAGGGACACCCCGGGCACCGCGCGGCCGACCGAGCCGAACAGTTCGGGCCGGGACGCGGCGGCAGCCGCGTGGTCCTCGGGACCCAGGCTGGTGATCGCGATGGCCTCGGTCAGGGCGTAGCTCTGCCGCAGCCGGGGGCCGAGGCTGCGGACCGCCTGGGCGAGCCGCTGCGGGGTCACGGGCGCGCTGCCGTAGCTGACGGCCGCGAGCCCGGAGAGGTCGGTGCCCGGCAGGTCGGGGTGGTCCAGCAGCCGGTACAGGTACGGCGGGTAGAGGTACGTGGTGACCGGCCGGTGCTCGGCGGAGGCCTCGGCGATGCGCACCAGCAGCGCCTCCGGGTCGAACTCGTCGAACAGCTCGACGCTCACGTGGTGGCGCAGCAGGCCGCAGGCGATCGCACCCGCGGCGTGCGCCATCGGGGTCATGGCCAGGAACCGCAGCCCCGGCGGCGGGGCCGCGCCCGCCCAGGCGCCGGCGGCCGCGGTCAGCGCGCCGAAGGTGTACACGACCCCCTTGGGCAGGCCGGTGGTGCCGCCGGTGTACAGCACCCGGGCGACGTCGTCCTCGCGGGCTTCCACCGGCAGCGGGGCGTCCGGCTGGGCGGCGGCCGCCGCGAGCAGGTCGGTCACGTCGGGGTCCGCGACGGGGCCCAGGCCGAACAGCAGCTTCACCCCGGCGGCGCGGGCCAGTTCGGCCATGCGGGGCCCCGGCAGGATCGGCCCGGCGCAGGCGAGGATCACGGCCGCGGGGGCGGCGTCGCGCAGGATGTGCTCGGCGACCTGCTCGCCGCCGGCCGCGTACACCGGGGTGTAGCTGATGCCGAGGAGGTGCGCGGCCAGGCCCACCGCCGACATCTCGATCGGGTTGGCGGCCAGCAGCACGAGCCGGTCCCCGCGGCCCAGGCCCGCGTCCCGCAGGACCCGGGCCGTCCGGTAGGCCAGCGAGAGCAGCTCGGCGAAGGTCATGGACCGCTCGCCGTGGATCAGCGCGATGCGCTCGCCGCGGGCGGCGAACTGCTCGATGGCGCTGGTGACGTACGCGGCGGGGGCGCCGGAGTCGGGCGTGGTCACGGGGTCTCCTTCCCGGGGACGGTGGCGGTGGCGGCGTCGTCGGTGGCGGCAGCGGCAGCGCCGTCGGTGGCGGCGGCCGCGCCGGACGCCGTGCTCGTACGGAAGCGGCAGGCGGAGGCGCCGGTGCGCAGGCACTCCACGCGGTGGTCGCTGACCTCCGTCTTCAGCCCCTCGAACCACCCCGCCCGCATCTGCGGGCACGGGCACTCGTAGCCCTCCAGCGTCCCGGCGCGCGCGAGCATCTCCAGGGCGAAGTTGCGGGTGACCGCCGTCTCGAAGGACTCCTCGCCGGTGACCTTGTTGGAGGCCTCCACGGCGTCCCCGGTCATCAGCTCCGAGATGCCGGTCAGCGCGGTGGCCAGCTCGGCGGCGGAGAGCCCCGGGCCCAGCCCCTCTTCCCGTGCGTAGGCGGAGGCGATCCGGCGGGTGACGAACTGCATCGCCTCCGCGTTGACCTCGTTCGCCGCGTCCTGGCCGAACCGCCGCGCGACCCCCTGGTACCAGCGGGCGTCGTGCAGCCACCAGAACTGGCGCAGCAGGTCGGCGGAGGGCTCGCCGGGGCCTGCCGGTCCGGGTGCCTGGGAGGCGGAACTGGTCACGGTGTCCTCAGTCCTTCGGGTGGGAGCGGTGGGAGCGGGTGGGGGGTGCGGTCGGTGCTGCGGTGCCGGGTGCCGCGGTGGTCAGGCCGCCCCCGGGGCCGTGCCGAGCACGAGGCTCACGTTGTGGCCGCCGAAGGCGAAGGAGTTGGACACCGCGGCCTCGGGCGCCGCCGCGCGGGGCGCGCCGCGGACGTGGTCGAGTGCGCAGGCCGGGTCCGGCCGGTCGAGGTTGGCCGTCGCCGGCAGGCTCCGGTGGTGCAGGGCGAGTACGGTCGCCGCCGCCTCCACCGCGCCCGCCGCGCCCAGGAGGTGGCCGATGGCTCCCTTGACCGAGCTGACCGGCGGCCCGTCCTCGCCGAACACCGAGCGGACGGCCCGCGCCTCGGCCAGGTCGCCCACCTTGGTGCCGGTCCCGTGGGCGTTGACGTAGCCGATGTCCCGGGGGGACAGCCCCGCGTCCGCCAGCGCGCGCCGCATGGCGTCCGCCGCGCCCTCGCCGTCGGGCCGGGGCGAGGTCGGGTGGTGGGCGTCGCTGGTCGCGCCCCAGCCCAGGACCCGCCCGTAGGCGTGCGCCGAGCGGGCGCGGGCGTGGGCGGCCCGCTCCAGGACGAGGATCCCGGCGCCCTCGGCGAGGACGAAACCGCTCCGGTCCAGGTCGAACGGGCGGCTGGCCGCCGCCGGATCGCCCGTCCCGGCGCGGGCCAGCGCGCGGGCGTTGCCGAAGGAGGTGGCCACGGAGGGGGCGAGCGCGGTGTCGGTGCCCCCGCAGATCACCACGTCCGCGGTGCCCTCGCGGATCAGCCGCAGCCCCTCGGCCACCGACATCGCCCCCGCCGCGCAGGCCGTGGCGATGGAGCTGCTGAGCCCGCGCACGCCGTGGCGGATCGCGATCCGGGCCGCCGCCATGTTGGGCAGCATGCCGGGAAGGAGGTACGGGCTGACCGCGGCCCGGCCCCGCGAGGCGCGGGCCACGGCCTGCTCCTCGTACGTCGCGAGCCCGCCGGCGCCGGTGGAGACCACCACCGCCACCCGGTCCGCCGCCACGTCCTGGCCCACCGTCAGCTTGGCGTCGCCGAGCGCCTCGTCGGCGGCGGCCAGCGCCATGAGCACGAACCGGTCGACCGAGCGCGCCTCGGTGCGCGGCAGCAGGTCCAGGGCGGAGATCTCGGGGGCCACCCCGGCCACGTCGGCGCCGGTCGCGGCCCAGGCCTCGCCCTCCAGCCGGCGCAGCCCGGAGCGCTGGGCCGCGAGCCCGTCCACGAAGGCGGGTACGCCGATGCCGAGCGGGGTGACCAGTCCGATCCCGGTGACCCAGACGTCGTACTGCTCCCGGAGCCCGCTCCTCACGACTCCTCCCCGGCGACCGGCGCGGCATCCGCCGCGGGCCGTACGAGCAGGGCGCGGGCGTTCGCGGGCGCGCCGTCCGGGCCGGCCTGCTCCACGAGCAGCAGCAGCGCCTCCCCGGCGTCGCCCCCGTCGACCAGGAAGCGGGTGACGTCCAGGGCCTCGCCCAGCGGATCGGCGGTCGCCGCGTCGGGGCTGAAGCAGATCACCGGACCGGCGAGCCCCCAGCGCTTGGCGATGTGGCCGACCACCGCGTTGGGCACGGACTGGAAGAACAGCAGGGGCGCCGCGGGCCGGCCGGCGTCCACCGCGACCGCGGTCGCCGTGTGCGTCTCCAGGTCGCCGCCCCGGGAGGCCAGCACGATCGCCGTGCGCCCGGCCCGCCGTACGAGCTCCTGCGCGCCGGGACCGGCCGGCTCCGCGCCGGGCTCCGCCGCGCCCGGAGCCCCGTACACCTGCTCCAGGCAGCGGTCGGCGGCGGCCGAGGCCATCGGGCTGAAGGAGGAGACGGCGAAACCGGCCAGCGGCACCGGCAGTTCGGGGTCGTCCGGGGCGGGCCAGACGCCCTCCGCGAGGACCTCCACGGCAGCCGCCGGGAGGGTGGAACGGGTGGGGGAAAGGGCCGGGGACGTGGTCATGGCGCGCTCACCACCAATGCGGTGTTGGCCCCGCCGAAAGCGGCGTTCAGGCTGAGGACGTGCCGGGGGGAGACCCGGCGGGGCGAGCCGAGGACCAGGTCCAGGCGGCAGTCGTCGTCGGGCCCCGAGTGGCCCGCGTTGACGGGGAGTTCCCCGCTGCGCAGGACCAGCAGGGTGACGGCGAGTTCGAGCATTCCGGACGCCTCCAGGGAGTGCCCGTGCAGGGACTTCGTGGAGCTCACCGGGATGCCGTCGACCGCGTCCCCGAGAGCGAGGCGCAGGGCGGCGCTCTCCGAGGAGTCGTTGGCGGGCGTGCCGGTGCCGTGGGCGTTGACGTAGCCGATGTCCGCGGGCGCCAGCCCGGCCCGGTCCAGCGCGGCGCCGATGGCCCGCGCCATCCCCAGGCCCTCGGGGTGCGGCCGGCACACGTGGTGGGCGTCGCCGGCCAGGCCCCAGCCGGACAGCACGGCGAGCGGCCGGGCCCCGCGCGCGGCGGCGGCCTGCGCGGACTCCAGGACCACCGCGCCGACGCCGTCACCGAGCAGCAGACCCTTGCGGCCGGCGCTGAAGGAGCGCAGGACGCCGTCCGGGGAGAGCGCCCGGCCGGCGGAGAACAGCGCGAAGTTGTCCTCGTCCACGAGGTAGCCCGCGGAGACGACCACGCGGTCCTCCCGGCCCGTGCGGATCCGTACGGCCGCCTCGGAGACCGCCGTACTGGCCGCGACACAGGCATTCGTGTAGGTCCGGGCCGCGCCGAGCAGACCGCAGGCCCGCGCCAGGGCGGCCGCGGTGTCCGAGATCGCCGACTTGCCCTGGACGGCCAGCGGCCCGCGGGCCACGGCCGGATCGGCGTGCCGGCCCAGCAGGAGCGGAGCCTGCGCCCGCTCCGCCGGGGACAGACCGGCCTGCTCGCAGGCCTCCTCCACGACCCGGCGCAGCTCCTCGTCCAGGTCGGGCGAGCCCGGCAGTACGGCGGCGACGCCCGTGCGGTACCGGTCCGTGGCGAACCGCCCGACCGGTCCGAACGCCGCCCGGGAGGCGGCCAGTCCCCGCCCGAGGGCCTCTTCGCCGCGGCCGAAGGCGCTGGTGACGCCGAGCCCGGTGATGACGACCCTCCGGTCCGCGCGGTCCGCGCGGTCCGCCAGGTCAGCCCGGTCAGCCAGGTCCGCCCCGGTCACGAACCGCTCCCGCCCGGCACGGGAGCGGCCAGGGCGCCGGCCAGCACCGCGACGGCGCCGTCGACCGTGTCCATGGCCTCCAGCTCCTCGTCGAGGTCGATCCGGATGCCGTACCGCTCCTCGACCACGTGCACCAGCCAGGCCAGCTGCAGGGAGTCGATCCGCTCGCCCACGTCGCCCGGGGCGCACTCGTCGTGCTGGGCCAGCAGGGCGATCACCTCCGGACGGCCGGGGGCGGGGGACCGGCCGCTCACGCCGAGCCAGCCTGGGCCGTGACCTGGGTCCGGCGCTGCTCGACCTGGGAGACGAACTCGCCGATGGTCAGGGTCTGCAGGCCCTCGACGTCCTCGTCGGAGAACTTGACCCCGTACTCCTCCTCGACCTGCATGACGAGTTCGGCGGTGGTGAGCGACTCCAGCTCCAGGCCGTCGTCGCCGATGGGGGTGTCGTCCGTGACCCCGGCGATGTCGAGGTTCATGGTTTCGAGGGTGTTCACTACGAAGGCGCGCACAGGGGTGCTCATGAACTGGCTCCTTGTATCAGTGTTCGTATGTGTGTTCAGGACGTGTCTGGGCACCGGGGACGAGTGGGGGTGTCGGTGTCGGTGTCCCGGGTAGAGGTGTGGCTCGCGGTCCCGGTCGGTGACCAGCGCAAGCACGCGCACGCGCTGCTGCGGCGGGCCGCTGCGGCGGTGCTGGGCGTCGGGCCCGAGGGCCTGGCCGTGGCCCGGGAGCCGGGCGGACGGCCGTACGTGGTGTCACGGCCCGGCGCCGCGGACCGCGGGTCGCGGCCGCCGGTGCGGGTGAACGTGAGCGTGAGCCACACCCGCGGCCTGACCGCGGTCGCGGTCTGCACCGGCGGGGACGTGGGCGTGGACGTGGAGCCGGCCCGCGAGCTCCCGGCGGTGGCCCTCGCCCGGCGCTGGTTCGCCGAGGAGGACGTCCGCTGGATCGAAGGCCATGCACCCGCCCTGCGGGCCCGCGCCCTGCTGTGGGTCTGGACGCACAAGGAGGCACTGGGCAAGGCGGTCGGCACCGGGCTGGCCGGCGGAGGCCGGCTGCGGCCGGTTCCGCTGCCCGCCTCCGGCCTGCCGCCGGAGCCCGCCGGGCGTCCGGTGACCCTGCGGGAGATCTTCCCGGGCGCGGGCCTGACCAGCGCCGTCCCCGGCGGCCCCGAGGGCTACGTGCTGTGCGTGGCGGGCGGCCCGGGCACCGAGGGCGCTCCGGTGTCGGTCACCCGCGTGGAGGGCTGAACTCCTGCGCTGCTCCACCGGGCTCACACCCGTTCCACGGCGGCGGCCTGCTGCGCGGCGGCCCGCAGCGCGGCCGGATCCCGTACCGGCTTTCCGGTGGTCGTCCGGGGCAGGGCGGCCAGTGCGTGGATGCGGCGCGGCAGCTTGAAGCCCGCCACCCGCTCGGCGAGCAGGCTCTCCACGGCACGCGCCGTGACCTGCTCGTCGAGGACCGCGTAGGCCTCGATGGCCCCGTCGTGGACCACCACCGCCTCGCGGACGCCGGGCAGTTCGGACAGGGTCCACTCGACCTCGGTGAGGTCGACCTTGAGGCCGCCGACCGACACCTGGGAGTCCAGCCGGCCCACGACGGCCAGCAGCCCGGTCTGCGGGTCGAGCGTCGCGGCGTCGCGGGTGCGCAGCCAGCCGTCCGCCCAGCGGTCCGGACCGGCCTGGCCGAGGTACGGGCTGACGGGCCGCCGTACGAGGAGCTCCCCGTCCACCACCTTCGCCTCGATGCCCGGAGCGGTGCGCCCCGTGGCCGGCCGGGAGGCCCCGGACAGGTCGGCCGCGATGACGCCCGTCTCCGTCATCCCGTACACCTCGCCCAGCGGTACGCCGTACCGCGCGGCGAAGGCCTCGGCGACCCCGGGCCGCACCGACTCGCCGGCGGATATGGCCCCGACCAGGTGCGGCAGCGGCGGGGGAGCGGAGACCGAGGCCAGCAGCTGCGCGTGGAACGGCACGCCCGTGATCACGGTCGGCGCGGTCCGCGCGGCCACGGCGGCGAGGATGCCGTCGGCGCTCATCCGCTCCGGCAGCACGATCTCGACGCCCGCGTGCAGGCTGTGCAGGACCCCCGCCATCAGCCCCATCGCGTGGATCAGGGAGTTGAGGACCACGATGCGGTCGCCCCGCCCGGGCATACCGGGGATCAGGGTGTAGCGGTGGACCTCGGCGACGAGGTCCGCGGCCGTGCGCCCGATCACCTTGGAGGGGCCGGTGGAACCGGAGCTGAGCTGGACGAGCGCGTGCCCGCTCGCGGCCGGACGCCCCTCGGGGTACGGCTCGGCCACGGCGTCGACCGTGTGGAATCCGCGCAGCACGCCGAGGCGCACCAGCCCGGCCGGCCGGACGAGGAACTGAGGGGCCGTCCGCTGCAGCGCCCGGTCGCTCTCGTGGGCGGTCAGCCGGTGGTCGAGCAGGATCACCTGGGCCCCGGTCCGCCAGGCGGCCAGCAGGTGGGTGAGGAGCGCGAGCGACGGGGGCAGCTGGAGGGCGACCGATCCGCCGCGGCGCAGTCCGGCCTCCGCCAGCTCGGTGTGGCGGGCCACGACCTCGCGGCGCAGACCGGCGCGATCCAGCCGTTCGCCGATGTGCACCGCAGGCTCGGCGTCGTCGTGGCCGGCGTGCAGGAGCAGCTCGTCGACCCAGCTTCCGTCGTGCTGCTGCGGATCGGTCGTCCCGGGCCCGGGGCCCCCGAAATCGCTGATCACGAACAAACATCTCCCCGTTGCACTGCCCCGTTGTGCTGCTGATTCGCCCTGACTGGCTCAGCAGTTCCGCATAATAGAAACGACCCCTCGGGGACTGTCAAGCGTCATATGCAAAGCGCGACAGCATTCTTGCGGAATTGCGAATTCCTACTGCCGAGTTGCCTTGCCGGGCCGGGTTCGCGGTGCGGAAAATGTTTGACTGAACAGGGACTCCCTGTAGGGTCTGCCCGTGTTGAACGGGGAGATCATGCATTCCCCGATTTCCCTGACGGGGAATCGGGAGCTCAGGGTCGGGTATCCATTGACCGGCTGTAGCGCCTGCGCGCGGCGCCGGTTTATCCGGGAGGCCATCGAGGCGATCTTTCCCGGGCTGCGTAGTCCGTCCGGAATTCAGTCATCAGATCTTTCTATCGGATCCGGCTGTCGAATCCGTCCCTCCATGACCTCGTGAGGTGAGCATGCGCACTCTCCTGGTGGATAATTACGACTCCTTCACCTTCAATCTGTTCCACCTCCTGGCGGAGGCCAACGGGCAGGAGCCCGTCGTCATCCGCAACGATGAGCCGGGGTGGAGAATCAGCCATCTGGAGGAGTTCGACAACGTCGTCCTGTCTCCCGGACCCGGCACCCCCGAACGCCCGGAGGACTTCGGCGTCTGCACCGAGATCGTCCGCGCGGCGGACCGCCCGGTCCTCGGCGTGTGCCTCGGCCACCAGGGCATAGCCCACCTCGGCGGCGGCTCCGTCCTGCGGGCCCCCGAACCCCGGCACGGACGGGTCTCCCCCGTGGAGCACTCCGGGACGGACCTCTTCGCCGGGATCCCCTCGCCCTTCGACGTCGTGCGCTACCACTCCCTCACCGTGGCCGACCTGCCCGAGGACGTCTTCGAGGCCACCGCATGGGCGCCGGGCGGCATCCTCATGGGCCTGCGCCACCGCGAACGCCCGCTGTGGGGCGTGCAGTTCCACCCCGAATCCATCAGCAGCGAGCACGGACTGCTGATGATGCGCAACTTCCGCGAGCTCACCACCCGCTGGCAGCAGGAGCACCCCGGCGCGCGGCCCCTCGCACCGGCCGCGCCCGCCGCCGCGCCCGCCCGCCCCGCCCCGAGCCGGCACCTGCGCGTCCTCACCGAGCGGCTGCCCACCGCCTGGGACCCCGAGATCGTCTTCGACGAGCTGCTGCGCGGCGGGAACCACGCCTTCTGGCTCGACAGCAGCCGCAGTGACGGCGCCACGGGCCGCTTCTCGATCATGGGAGACGCCTCCGGCGACCTGGCCCGCGTGGCCACCGCCGACGTGGCGGCCGGCACGGTCACCGTCGTCTCCGAGCGGGACGGCGTCCGCAGCGCGCAGGTCGCGCAGCGCCCCTTCTTCGACTGGATCGACGAGGACCTGAAGTCCCTGGAGGTGGACCTGCCCGACCGGGCCGAGAACCCCTGCAACTTCGCCCTCGGCTGGGTCGGGTACCTCGGGTACGAACTGAAGGCGCAGTGCGGGGCCGGCCCGGTCGTCCACCGCTCGAAGCAGCCCGACGCCACGATGGTGTTCGCGGCCCGCGCCCTGGCCTTCGACCACCTGACCGGCACCACGCACCTGCTCGCCCTGGCCCCGGCCGACCCCGGCGACGACGCCGAGGCGCTCGCCCACGACGCCTCCGCCCGCGCGTGGCTGCACGGCACCGCCGGACGGCTGCGCGCCCTCACCGGCCGGACCGCGGACGCCGACGTGCCCGCGCAGCCCGTGGACGCCGGCGATCTGAGCCTGCGCCACGACCGGGACGCCTACCTGGACCGCATCCGGCGCAGCCAGGAGGACATCGCCGCCGGCGAGACCTACGAGGTCTGCCTCACCAACGAGCTGCACAGCGAAGCGAAGGTGGACCCCTGGGAGGGGTACCGGTTCCTGCGCCGCACCAGCCCGGCGCCGTTCGCCTCGCTGCTCCTCTTCGAGGACCTCGCCGTCCTCAGCACCTCGCCGGAACGGTTCCTGCGCGTCACCGCCGAGGGGCTCGCCGAGTCCAAGCCGATCAAGGGCACCCGGCCGCGCGGAGCCACCGCGCAGGAGGACGAGGCGCTGATCGCCGATCTGCGGACCAACGAGAAGGACCGCTCCGAGAACCTGATGATCGTCGACCTGGTCCGCAACGACCTCGGCCGGTGCGCGGAGGTCGGCTCGGTCCACGTGCCCAAGCTGTTCGACGTGGAGACCTTCGCCACGGTGCACCAGCTCGTCAGCACCGTACGGGCCACCATGCGCCCCGGAGTGAGCGCCGTGGAGTGCGTGCGCACCGCGTTCCCGGGCGGTTCGATGACGGGTGCCCCCAAGATCCGCACCATGCAGATCATCGACGAACTGGAGGAGGGCCCGCGCGGCGTGTACTCCGGAGCGATCGGCTACTTCTCCCTGTGCGGCGGCGCCGACCTCAGCATCGTCATCCGCACCGCCGTCGTCACGGAGGAGGGCATCCGCTACGGAGTCGGCGGCGCCATCGTCGCGCTCTCCGACCCCGCAGACGAGTACGAGGAGACCATCACCAAGACGACCCCGCTGCTCCGCCTCCTCGGCAGGGGCTTCCCCGGCCGCGACGCGGCGGCATCCGCCGAGCCCCCGGTGTCCCGTTGACCGGGCCCACTGGGGTGACCGGGCCGACCGGGCCCACCGGGCTGACCGGGCCGACCCCGCCCACCGTGCCGGGCCGCGCCGACCGCCTCTTCGCGCTCACGCGGTACGGGGCCCTGCGCGAGGTCCCCGCGACGGACGCCCCCGGCACGCTCCTCGCCGCGGACTCCTGGCTGGTCGACGACGGCCGGGTCCGCGCCCTGGACCGGCACCGCAGCCGCTTCACCGCCACCTGCACCGAGGCCGCCGGCGTGCCCGTCGCACTCCTGGACACCTTCTGGACCGCGATGGCGGCCCTGCTGCCCCGGGCGGCCGGCCACTGGTTCCCGCGCGTGGAGCTGGAAACCGTGTCCCCGGACGCGTCACCGGACACGGCCCTGCCCGGTGGCCACCGGCTGCTGTACCGGCTGCGCCCCGCACCCGCGCGCTCCACGACGGCCAGGGTCTGGGGACTCGCGGTCTGCGACCCGCGCCGGACGCCCCGTCACAAGGGGCCGGACCTGGGCGCCCTGGCCGAAGTCCGCTCCAGGGCCACGGCCGCGGACGCCGACGAGGCGCTCCTGGTCACCGCGGACGGAGTGGTGCTCGAAGCGGCCAACTCCTCGCTCCTGTGGTGGGAGGAGGACGTCCTGTGCCATCCGCCCGCCGAGCTCCCGGTGCTCCCCGGGGTCACCGCCTCGCTCCTGCTCGACCGGGCGGCGCGCACGGGAGTGACCGTACGGCCCGTCCGGCGCAGGCTGTCCGCGCTGGCCGGCCGCGAGGTCTGGGTGGTCAACGCCCTCCACGGCCTGCGCCCCGTCACCGCCTGGACGGGCGGGTCGCTCCCGGCCGGCGCCCCGCTGCACGCCGCTGCGTGGCAGAACTGGCTGGACGGAATGCGGACCGCGCTCCCGGCGTGAACCCGCACGGCGAACCGCCGCTGCTGCCCGACCACGGCGGCGGTTCCCGCCGTGGCGCGCCGCGCCGCGCACATGCCCGGCGCAGATGCCGGACGCCATTTTGGGAAAAGGACCGAACCAATCGGCGCGGGCTCCGCATTGCATTTCCACTTGGAGCCGACTTGGATCCCACTTGGAACCGACTTGGAGCCGGCCGGGAATTCGGCTTCGCCGTTATTCGGCGGCCGCGATCGGCTGGAGCCGGCGCGGGATCGTCGAGCCGGCCGGATCGGTCCGGGCCAGATCGCCGGAGAGCACGGCCTGGTGCAGCTGCTGGAGCGGAGCGGACGGCTCCAGCCCCAGTTCGCGTACGAGCGAGGCCCGCAGCTTCTGGTAGGCCTCCAGCGCGCGCCAGCCCCCGCCCGAGCGGTGCAGTGCGCGCATCAGCTGCCCGCAGAAGCCCTCGTGGAGGGGATGACGGGCCGCCAGCACCCGCAGTTCGGGGATCACCTCGGCGCAGCGCCCGAGCCGGATGTCGGCCTCGATGCGCCGCTCCAGGGCGGCCGTGCGCTCCTCGTTGAGCTGGAGCACCTCCAGTTCGAGGATCGATCCCGCGCGTACGTCGACCAGCGCCGGCCCCTGCCACAGCGCGAGCGAGCGGCCGAGCAGGTCGGACGCGGCACGGTAGTCGCCGATGTCGTAGGCCGCCCGGCCCTGCCCCGCGAGCCGCTCGAACTCGTGGGCGTCGACCTGGCCCGGAGGCACCTGCAGCAGGTAGCCGCCGAACCGGGTGACGAGGACCTCCTTGGCGTCGAGCGCCGGGTCCCGCTCCAGGGCGGTGCCGATCTTCCGGCGCAGCTGGAGGATGTACGTCTGCAGCGTCGTGGTGGCGCTGCGGGGGATGTCCTCGCCCCAGATCTCCTCCATCAGCGTCGGCACGGTGACGACCCGGCCGGCGTGCAGGGCGAGCAGGGCCAGCAGTTGCCGGGGCTTCGTAGCGGTCGGGACCACCGAGACGCCGCGCTCCTGGGCAGTGAGCGACCCGAGTACTTTGATCTCCATCTGTGCGCTCTCCCTCATCGGGCCGCGGATGCCGGACAGTGTGCGACGACCCCTTCGGAGTCAGGCAAACAGCGTCGCAGCAGAGGCCTCCGGCGGCCCAGTGAGGTGCGCACGAGGTGAATCATGAAAATGTCATACGCGGCCGGTGAACGTGGCACTGCCGGTGCTGTGAGGTCCCCCTCCAGACTCTCCTCCCAACAGGACACCAGTGCAGCACCGTTGGTCTCAGGGGGAAGTCATGAACGTGGCCCAGGAACTTTTCCGTTTCGCGGAACTCGCCGCCCGTACCGCTCTGGAACCGAAGCTCGGACAGCGCTTCGACGCCGACCCGGCCGGGGTCCTGCTGGAGTTCGGACTCGAAGCCCAGGGAGTGGACTGGACGTCCGGCGCGACCCTCTCCATCGACGACCTGAGCGCCGTCACCGGTTCGATGTCCAGCTGCCTGCGGTGCGGCACCTGCATCGGCGGCAACCTGACCGACCAGGCCGACCTCCAGGTCGCGGCGTGACGCCCCCGCGGGAGCCCCGGACGGGCCCCTTCGTGGCCTTCAAGCGCCACGTGCGGGCCGAAGCGGTCCCGGGCGAGGCCGCGTTCGTCCTCTCCGACCAGGGCGTGACCGTCCTGCGCGGCGCCGGCATAGAGAGCCTGGTCCCGCTGCTCGACGGCAGCCACACCCTGGACGCCTTACTCAGGGCCGCCTCGGCGACCATGCCGGTCGCCGAGGTGGGCCGGGCGCTGCGGAGCCTCGCGCAGGCCAATCTGGTCGGGTACCGGCACGGCGGCGCCGACCCGGCCGGCGCCGAGCCGGCCGGCGGGGACACCGCCCTGGCCCAGGCCTACTGGGACCGGGCGGGCCTCGACGGGTACGAGGCGACGGCCGAGGTCCGCACGGCCCCGGTCGCCGTGATCCCGGTCGGCGGGGTGAACGCCGCCGAGGTCCGCGCCGCCTGCGAGGCCTCCGGGCTCAACGCCGTGGACGAGGACGCCGACGCCCCGCTGGCCCTGGTGGTGTGCGCGGACTACCTGGACCCCGGGCTGAGGTCCGTCTCCCGGCGGCTGCGCCGCCAGGGCCGGACCTGGCTGCTGGCCAGGCCGTTCGGAGCCGACCCCTGGACCGGCCCGTTCTTCTCGCCGGCCACCGACGGACCCGACGGATCCGACGGGCCCTGCTGGTCCTGCCTGGCCCACCGGCTCTCCGAGCACCGCGCCGGGGAACTCCCCGTACAGCGCGCCCTGGGCCTGGACGGGCCGGCGCCGAGACCCGCCCCGACGCTCTCCGCCGTACGGTCCCTCGGACTGCAGTGCGCCGTACTGGAACTGTCGAAGTGGCTCGCGGGACTGCGCTACCCGGAGCAGCGGTCGGTGTGCGTCCTGGACAGCCTCAACCTGAGCACCGCCCACCACACCGTGCTGCGCCGCCCGCAGTGCCTCGACTGCGGGGACCCCTCGCTGGTCGCCCGGCGGACGGCGCGGCCCCTCGCCCTGGCCTCCCGGCCGAAGGCGGAGGGCACCGGCAGCAACGACCGGGCCGTCTGCGCCGAGGGCATCCTCATCGAGAACCGCCATCTGATCAGCCCGGTCACCGGCATCGTGACGAACGTCCGCCCGGTCCCGGGACTGCCCGACGGACTGCACGCCTACGACTCCGGCCACAACCTCGCCCTGCGCGGGCACTCGCTGGCCGGGGTCCACCAGGTCCTGCGGGCCCGCAGCGGAGGCAAGGGGGCGACCGCCACCGAGGCCCGGGCGAGCGCGCTGTGCGAAGCGGCGGAACGGTACAGCGCCGCCCGCCAGGGCGACGAGCTGGTGATCCGCGAGTCGATGGCCGGGCTGGGCGCCGCGGCCGTCCACCCCAACACGTACCAGCTGTTCGACGAGCGGCAGTACGCCGACCGGGCGCGCTGGAACGCCCTGCAGTCGCCCTTCCACCGGGTGAGCCGCCCCTTCGACCCCGCCGCCGAGACCGAGTGGACCCCCGTGTGGTCGCTCACCGCCGGTGCCCACCGGATGCTGCCCACCTCCACCCTGTACTTCGACACGGGCACGGGCGCCTCCCGGGACGGCCTGTGGGCCGACTCCAACGGCAACGCCGCGGGCGGCAGTCTCGAGGACGCGGTGGTCCAGGGCGTGCTCGAACTCGTCGAGCGGGACGCCGTGGCGCTGTGGTGGTACAACCGGCTGAGCCTGCCCGGCCTCGACCTCGACTCCTTCGACGAGCCCTGGCTGGCGGCCACCAGATCGGCGCTCGACCGGGCCGGCCACCAGGTCTGGGCCCTCGACCTCACCACCGACCTCGGAATCCCGGTCGTGGCGGCCGTCTCCCGGCGCACCGGCGGCCCCGCGGAGGAGTTCGTCTACGGGTTCGGAGCCCACCTCGACCCGCGGCTCGCACTGCGCAGGGCGGTCACCGAGATGGTGCAGATGCTGCCGGCCCCCGGCGGTTCCGGTACGGCCCTGCCCGGACAGCCGCAGCTCTTCGCGGACCCCGCGCAGACCGGGCGGACCCCCGCGTCCTGGCGGTACGCCGGACGCAACGCGGACCTCCTCGACGACGTCACGCACCTGCGGACCCTGCTCGAGTCGCACGGGATGGAGCTGCTGGTCCTCGACCAGACCCGGCCCGACGTGGGCATACCCGTGGTCAAGACGCTCGTGCCCGGACTGCGGCCGTTTTACGCCAGGTTCGCCCCGGGACGCCTTTTCGACGTACCGGTGCGTCTCGGCCAGCGGAATACTCGCACCGCATTCCGTGAACTCAACGGGGTTCCGCTGCCCTTGTAGATGTACGCGTGGATGCCCTTCCGGATGCCCTTCCGGATCCCCTTGTAGATCAGCTCTCTGCTACCTCTCCGATCTTCGGCGGGCTCGGCATATAGTGCGGACTCGGACCCTCTCGTTTTCCCTACCGAGGAGTGAGCATATGACGGGCCGTTTCCGGACTGCGGACAACGACCTAGCTCAGGGAACCGAGCAAGCGGAAACCAAGAATCCGGACAAGCGCGGCCGCGTCACCGACGTCCTGGCCCCGCGCCTCGCGCAGGGCATCGTGGTCACCGTCCTGTCCGGGTACGCAATCGTCACGCTGCTCAACGTCGAATACGCACTGCGCGACCAGCGCCGCGAACTCTTCGTCTGCGCGACGGCGGTCATGCTCCTCTACGGCCTCCAGCTGGTCCTCACCTCGCCCAAGGCCCGGCGCTGGTCCACCGGCCGCAAGTGCGCCGCCCTGGGCGTGCAGTTATTCCTCACCTTCTTACCCCTGGTCTGGCTGAACGTCCTGTGGGGCAGCGTGGCGGGACCCCTGAGCGCCTCGGTCCTGCTGCTCGCACCGCCCAGGATCGCCTGGCCCTCCTTCGCCGCCATCTCGGGCGTCGTGCTGTGGTGGGCGGTGGGTCAGGGCGGCAACGTGCTGGACCTCGCGTACTCGGGCATCTCCACCGCGCTGACCGGACTGGTGGTGTACGGCCTCACCCGGCTTACCGACCTGGTCAACGAAGTGCACGAGACCCGTGCGGAGATGGCGCGGATGGCCGTCATCCAGGAACGGCTGAGGTTCGCCCGGGACCTGCACGACCTGCTCGGCTACAGCCTCTCGGCCATCTCGCTGAAGTGCGAGCTGATCCAGCGGGTCGTCGTCAACAACCCCGAGCGGGCACGCGAAGAGGTCGTCTCCGTGCTCGGTGTGTCCCGCCAGGCCCTCGTCGACGTACGGGCGGTCGCCCGCGGGTACCGCGACATGTCGCTGGCGGCGGAGGCCGTCTCCGTGGTCGACGTGATGGCCTCGGCGGGCGTGGAGGCGGAGGTCGACATCGACTGCGGCCGGCTCCACCCGCTGGTGGACACCGTGCTGGCGACCGCCCTGCGCGAGGGCGTCACCAACATCCTCAGGCACAGCAAGGTGCAGTCCTGCACCATCAGGGCGGCGGTCGACGGGGAGACGGTGGAACTGGTGATGGAGAACGACGGGGTGGTGGCCGTCGGGCTCGCGGACCCCGCGGACCGGGGCAGCGGGCTGGGCAACCTGGACACGAGGCTCACCGCGATCGGCGGAACGCTGACCGCGGGCATCGAACCGCAGGGCCGGTTCCGGGTGACGGCGAGGGCGCCGATGAGACCGGTCGCCCCCGACCCCCCGGACAGCGTCGGCCCACGAGGACAGGGGTACGACGGGAGCGCAGGAAGAGCGTCCGTCGCGGCGCTGGAACGTCGAGCCGGCTGAAGCGGCGCGAGTCGACCGGCACGAGGGGTATACGGGGGAACAACCATGCTGTCGCTGCTTCTTGCCGAGGACGTCCACATGGTCCGCGGCGCACTCATCGCATTACTCGAACTGGAACCCGACTTCCAGGTGGTGGCCTCCGTGGACCGCGGTGACCTCATCGTGGCCTCCGCGCTCGAATCACGCCCCGATGTCGCGATCATCGACATCGACCTGCCCGGGATGGACGGGCTGACCGCGGCCGCCGAGCTGCGCGAACGCCTGCCCGCCTGCCGCACGCTGATCCTCACCAGCCTCGGCAGGCCCGGCACCCTGCGCCGGGCGATGGCCGCCCGCGTCTCGGGGTTCCTGCTCAAGGACTCCCCGCCGGCCCGGCTCGCCCAGGCCGTACGGGCCGTGGCCAACGGGCAGCGGGTGATCGACCCCGATCTCGCCCTCAGCGCCTGGGAGGCCCTGGACAATCCGATATCCCCGCGCGAGACCCAGGTGCTCCGGCTGGCCGCCCGGGGCGCCGACGCCGGTGAGATCGCCGAGCAGCTCTTCCTGAGCGAGGGCACGGTACGGAACTACCTGACGGCCATCGTGGACAAGCTCAACGCACGCAACCGGATCGACGCCATCCGCATCGCGGAGGAGGCGGGCTGGATCCCGTAACCGCGGCTGGGGCGGCCCGGCCTGATCCGAAGGACACGCCCTAGGTGTATTGACCCGCAGCGTTGTTCACACGGCTGATGGGCGGGTGTCCGCCCAGTGCGGTGTGGCAGCGGTGGTGGTTGTAGGTGTGCAGGAAGTCTGTCAGGGCTTCGGTCCGCTCATGGTTCGAGGCGTAGGGCCGTTGGTAGGCCCACTCCTCGGCGAGCGTCCGGTTGAAGCGTTCGACCTTGCCGTTGGTCTGCGGCCGGTAGGGCCGGGTTCTTTTGTGGGCGATACCGGCCGCGGTGAGCGTACGGGTGAAGAGCTTGGATTTGTAGCAGGCGCCGTTGTCGGTCAGGACGCGCTCGACGGTGATGCCGTGGGCGGCGAAGAAGGCGTTGGCCCGCTGCCAGAACCCGGTGGCGGTCTCCTTGCGCTCGTTGGCCAGGACTTCGCTGTAGGCGAGGCGGGAGTGATCGTCGACGGCGGAGTGGATGTAGGAGTAGCCGATCACCGGCGTGCTGCTTCTGCGCTGGTCGGTAGTGGCCTGGCGGTTACGGTCGCCTGCGGCTCGGCCCACCACGCGCCATCCGCCGCCGTCGGGGATGTTGCCGAGTTTCTTGATGTCGACGTGGACGAGTTCGCCCGGTCGAGCGCGTTCGTAGCGGCGGATCGGCTCTCCGGTGGGCCGGTCCAGCCAGGCCAGGCGGCCCAAGCCGTGACGGGTCAAAATCCGGTGCACGGTCGAGGCGGGCAGGCCCAGGATCGGGCCGATCCGGGCCGGCCCGAGCTTTCGGCTCCTGCGCAGTTCACAGACTCGGGCTTCGACCGCGGGGCGAGTGCGGTGCGGGGTCGTGCGCGGGCGGCTGGAACGGTCGTGGAGTCCCGCATGGCCTTCAGTCCGCCAGCGGCGGACCCACTTGTGGGCCGTGGGCCTTGATATGCCCATCTCGGCAGCGACATGCGCCACCGGCCGCCCGGCCAGGACACGTTCGACCAGGATCCGCCTGCCGTGAACGGTCAGGCGGGCATTACGGTGTGACACGAAGACCTCCGTGTGTGGTGTGGAGCCTAGACACCTCCACCACACCGGAGGTCTTCACCATGATCAAGACCCGGCCCTGTTAACAACGCTCGTGATCAATACACCTAGGCCGCGCGCAGGACCCGGGTCGGTTCCTCGCTGACCTCCGCGGCGGCGGACAGTCCCGCCAGCCGGCTGCGGTAGCCGTCGCCTGCGCGCACCCGGGCACAGGCCCCGGCGTCCAGCCACCACAGCACGCCCAGGTAGACCCGGGGGTCGGCGGCCGAGCGGAGCAGATCGCTGCCGCCGAAACCGCTGTCCGACACGCACTGGGCGACCAGGGCGCCGAAGTCGAGCTCGAACTGCTTCGGCGGGCCGTCGAGCACGGCCCGGACCAGCACGACGTGGGCGGCGTCCGAGAGCTCGCCCCCGACCGTCATCCGCCCGACGGTGACCATCAGTTCGCTGGTGGAGGTGGTTCCCGGACCGAGCCCGGGATGCCGCAGCGGCGACGGCCCGTCCTCGTGACCGGCCTCGTGCGAGGCCTGGAGCAGCCGGTCCAGGGTGCTCCACTGGTCGAGGTGGACGTAGCTGCCGGGCCGGTCGGGGCAGGCAGCCGTCACGAGCGCCTCGAACCCCTTGGCGGACTCCCGGTGGCGCGCGTAGCCGACGAGTGCCCGTTCGAACGAGGAGGGATCCCCGGTCGTGGTCATCCGCTCGACGACCGTCACCTGCCGGCCGCGCTCTCGCTGGGACATCGGCGGCTCCCCTCCTGCTCCGTGCACGGCATAACCGGTGCATTGTCGGCACACGCCGCTAGAGCGGCGATGGAACCGGGTTCCGTACGGGCCCCCGGAAGGGGTTTTCACCAGCCGTGCCGAACCTCTGCCGTTCCCTTGCCGGTCGTCTGGCCGTCGCTCGCGCACGCTGGTGGACGAGAGCCGGGAACACGGCGACCGACGGCCTCCGGGACGGGGCAGGGGAGGACCACGCGTGAAGAAGGTGCACTTCGCCGGGACACACCGGGTCCGCCACCCCGAGGAGACCTGGGCCCGCCTCGACGAGCTCCGCGACTCCTTCGGGATCACCCGGGTCGCCGACGTCACCGGCCTCGACACCCTCGGCGTCCCGGTCGTCGCCGCGGTCCGGCCGGCCGCCCGGACCCGACCGCTCGCCTACGGCCGCGGAGCCACCCCCCTGCTCGCCCGGATCTCCGCCGTCATGGAGTCCGTGGAGCTCTGGCACGCCGAGTACGCCTGCCCGCCCGCCGAAGTGCTGCGCACGCCCGCGCGCGAACTCGCCCTGCCCTACGACGTACGGGCCCTGCCCCTGCCGCCCGGCAGCCTGCTGAGCGAACACACCCCGCTGGACTGGGTCATCGCCGCCGACCTGGTCACCGGCGCCCCCGTGGCCGCGCCCCGCGCCTGTGTCACCGCGGGCGAGGAGACCGGCACCGAGTGGCGGCCCCCGCTGCTGCGCACCACGGCCGGCGGACTGGCCGGCGGCAACAGCTACGAGGAGACCGTGGTCCACGCGCTCTACAAGGTGATCGAGCAGGACTGCGCCGCCGCCCCGGCCGCCTCCCCGGTCCCGGCCTCCTTCGGCCCGGCCGGCCCCGACACCACCGGCCCCGACACCACCGGCCCCGTCGACCCGGCCGGCGTGGACGACCCGCTCTGCGCCGAGGTGCTCGCCCGCCTCGCCGCCGCCGGAGTCCGGGTCACCCTCACCCGCCGCGCCAACCGCTGGGCGCTGCCCTGCTTCTCGGTGGGCCTGTGGTCGAAGTCCTTCCCCGTGCCCGTCACCGCCGTCGGCGTGCACAGCGACCCCGGCATCGCCCTGGGCCGCGCGCTGACCGGCGCCGCCCGCGACCGGCTGCGCGCCCTGGTGGGCGACGGCCCGGCCACGGCCGCCCGGGCCCGCGCGACGCCGCCGCGCGCCGCCCGCACCGCCGGGGCGCCCGCGGGGCGGCTCCTCGACTGGCGGGAAGCCGCCGCCCGCACCGCCGAGTTCGCCGAATACGCCGAAGATACCGATGAGATGCGCTGGCTCGCCGGCCTGGTCACCGCGGTGACCGGCCACCGGCCCGTGGCCGTGGACCTCAGCACCGAAACCGACGTCCGCGTCGTCAAGGTCGTCGCCGCTGGCCTCACCGGCCCCGCCGCCGGCCCCGGCCCCGTACGCCTGACCGGGGAGCGCCGATGACCACCCACGTGTTCGCCGGAGCCTCCCTCGGCGCCGACGAGGTCCGCACCGCGTACCCCGGCTCGGTCCTCCACCCGCCGGCCCGCCACGGCGACCTGCTCGCCCTCGCCGCCGGGCCCGGGGACACCGTCGTCGTCCTCGACGGCGTCCAGTCCCACGGCACCCCGGTGTCCCACGAGGAGATCCTCGACCTCCTCGCCGACGGCACCCGCGTCGTCGGCGCCGCCGGGTTCGGCGCCCTGCGCGCCGCGGAGTTGTGGCCGTACGGCATGCGGGGCATCGGCCTCGTCTTCGGCATGTTCGTCCAGGGCACCCTGGACGGCGACGCCGAGGTCGCCGCGCACCGGCCCACCCACGCCCACGGGCACCCCACCGTCGCGCTGGTCACCCTGCGCTGGACGGTCGCCAACGCCGTCACCGACCGGATCCTCGACGCCGCCACCGGCGACACCCTCCTCGACCTCGCCGGCTCGATGCACTCCGCCGAGCGCTGCTGGCCCGCACTGATCCGGCTGGCCGGCGAGCACGCGAAGGAGACCGGCGAGGCCGCGGCAGCCCTGCGCGCGTACGCCCGGCGGACCCGCTCCACCACCGATCTGCAGCGCGTGGACTCCCTGCTCGCCCTGTCCTGGCTGGCCCAGGAGGCACCCCCGTCCGCCGCGCCGCCCGCACCGGAGCCCCTGCTCGTACCCGCCTGGTTCCTCACGCCCACGAGCCGTCGCGCGCACTGGCGCAGCACGTTCCGGCCCACACCGGGAACACCGCGCCACCCGGCCGTCCCGGAGCTCGACGTGCTCCGCTTCCAGCAGCTCTACGCACCCGACTTCCCCGCCCGCTACCGGGGTTTCACCCTGCACCGGATCGCCGGGCACCTGCTGCCGACGGGGGACTCGGAACTGGAGACCTGCGCGCTGGAGTCCGCCGCACGGGCGGGCATCACCGCGGACCTGCTCCCCGCCCAGGCGTGGGAGCACTGGCTGACCCCCGGCGAACGGCGCTCCGGAACCCCCTGGCACCGGCTGCTCACCCTGCTCGTCCGCTCCTTCCGCAGCGCACCGGGAGACGCCCCCTTCCACGGGGTGCCCGCGGAGCTGCGCCATGCGGACGCGGTGTGGGCGGCGAGCACGAACGCCGTCGCCGCCATCGACCGGCTGGGCGAGTCCGCCGCGGCGAGCGGCCCGGGGGGCACCGCCCGCCGGATCCCGGTGAGCGAGGTCCGCGGGCACCTGCGGGAGATCTGGGGTGCCGGCAGCCCGGCGGCCCTGGAAGCGGCGGCCCGCGACCGCGGCTTCGCCTCCCTGACCGAGGCGGAGGAGACCGCCCGCCGGTTCATGCCCCTGCGCGCGGCATCAGCCCAGGTGGAGGCCCGCTAGCGCCCCGCTCTCGGCCCGCTCTCGCGCCCCGTCCGAGGCCTTCCTGCGGCGGTACTGTCCCGAAGTGGGGTCCACTCGCGGGCAGCGGACCGGACCGGGAGGCACCGATGAGGAACGTACTGATCGTCGAGGACGACGACGGGGTCGCCGAGGCCCTGGAACAGGCGCTGACCGTGCACGGCTACGCCACGTGCCGCACCGGCACCGGCGCCGCGGCCCTGGAGCACCTGGACGACGCCTCCCTGGTCCTGCTCGACCTCGGCCTGCCCGATCTCGAGGGTCACGAGGTCTGCCGGCGGATCCGGGAGCGCTCCTGCGTCCCCGTCATCGCGCTGAGCGGCCGGGCCGGCGAACTGGACCGCGTGATGGCCCTGCACATGGGCGCCGACGACTTCGTGGCCAAGCCCTTCGGCCGCTACGAGCTGATGGCGCGCATCCAGGCCGTCATCCGGCGCTCCGGCGACTGCCCCCGGCACCACGACGCGGCCGCCGCGAACGAACCGGAGCCCGCGCCCGATCCCGTGGGCGAACACGAACACGAACACCCGGCCGGTACCGGTACCGGCACCGGCGGCATCCTGCGGGCGGGCCCGCTCAGCCTGGACCGGCGCGCCCGCAAGGTGTACCTCGACGGCACGGAAGTACGCATCACCCGCAAGGAGTTCGAGCTGCTGGCCATGCTGCTGGAGGAGCCCGGCACGGTCATGGAACGCCAGGACATCATGGCGCGGGTCTGGGACGAGAACTGGTTCGGTTCCACCCGCACGCTCGACGTCCACGTGGGCTCCCTGCGCAGCAAGCTCGGCAGCAACGACTGGATCGAGGCGGCCCGGGGCGTCGGCTACCGGCTGACCGTCCCGCAGCCGCGGGCGTCGTGAACGCGATGAACGCGCCTCCCGAGTGGGAGCCGGAGCCGCCCATGGTCGTGGTGGCCGCCGCCCACCAGATGCGCGGCCCGCTGTCCTCCGTACGCCTGCGCCTCGAACTCCTCCAGGACCGCTACCTCGACGCGGCCGATCCCGCCCCGGGCCGGGAGGTGGCGGCCATCCTGCGCGAAGTGGCGCGGCTCTCCGAGGTCCTGGAACAGGTCCTGGCCTGGGGCGCGGTCGAGCACGCCGTGGCCCGGGCCGAGACCGCGGACGCCCTCGCCGTCGCGGGGCTGCGCGTGGAGGCGTGGTCCGCCGCGGCGCGGGCCGGCGGCACGCACCTGGAGATCATCGGAGAGCGGGCCCCCCTCGTCCAGCAGCCGGGCACGCTGGAGCAGACCCTCGACGTCCTGCTGGACAACGCGCTCAAGGTCTCCCCGCCGGGCGGGACCGTACGGGTGTCGGTGGGTCGCGATGCCCCCGGCGAGGTGGCCGTCGACGTCTGCGACGAGGGTCCGGGGATGACGCGCGAGGAGATCGCCCACGCCTGCGAACCCTTCTGGCGCGGCCGCGCGGGCCGCGGCGGCCGGGGCAGCGGCCTCGGACTGACGATCGCCGCCGCCCTGCTCGGCGCCTCGGGAGGCCGCCTCGAACTCGGTCTGCGCACGGGCCTTCCCGGCCTGCGCGCGAGGGCCGTCCTGCCCGCGGACACCCCCGCGCCCACCGGCCCGCCGCAGGCTCCGGCCCCCACCGCGCGGGCCTCGCCGTTGGTCCGCACGACCTCGTAGGCCGCGGGGGCCTTCAGGCGTTCGGCTCGTGCGTGCGGGCCTGCCACGTACGGGGGCCGTCGAAGCCGCCGCCCCGCTCGGGGCGGCGCCAGCGGGCCGCCGTCCGCCGCAGCGGGCCGTGGTCCGGGCCGGGATCCGGTTCCGCGGCCCTGGCCAGCAGAACGGCGGTGAGCGCGGCGACCTCCTCCGGACTCGCGCTGCCCTTCTCCACCCGCACCAGGAACGGTGCGTGCTTCTCGTGTACCGCTTGGCGTACCTCGGTCATCTCCGGGTCCTCCTCACTGGGGCGGGTTGCCGTGCTTGCGGCGGGGCAGTGCGGCGTCCTTCGTACGCAGCATCGACAGGCAGCGGATCAGTGCCGAGCGGGTCTCGCGCGGGTCGATCACGTCGTCGACGAGACCGCGCTCGGCCGCGTAATAGGGGTGCACCAGCTCGGTCTTGTACTCGTCGATCTTCTGCCGGCGCATCGCCTCGGGATCGTCGGCGGCGGCGATCTCCCGCCGGAAGACCACGTTGGCGGCGCCCTCGGCCCCCATCACGGCTATCTCGTTGGTCGGCCAGGCCAGCGCGATGTCCACCCCGATCGAGCGGGAGTCCATCACGATGTACGCACCGCCGTACGCCTTGCGCAGGACCACGGAGATCCGCGGCACCGTCGCGTTGCAGTACGCGTACAGCAGTTTCGCGCCGCGCCGGATGATGCCCTGGTGCTCCTGGTCGACGCCCGGCAGGAACCCGGGTACGTCGACGAGGGTGACCAGCGGGATGTTGAAGGCGTCGCAGAACTGCACGAACCGCGCGCCCTTCTCGCTGGCCTTGATGTCGAGGACCCCGGCCATGGCCGCGGGCTGGTTCGCGACGATCCCCACCACCTGGCCGCCGAGCCGGGCCAGCGCCACGACCAGGTTCGGCGCCCACCCGGCGTGGACCTCCATGTAGTCGCCGTCGTCGGTGATCTCCGCGATCACCTCGCGGATGTCGTACGAGCGGTTCCCGTCGGCCGGGACCGTGTCGAGCAGCGCGTCGCAGTGCCGGTCCTCGCTGTCCTCGCTGTGCACGTCCGGCGGCAGCTCGCGGTTGTTGGAGGGGAGCAGGGAGAGCAGGTAGCGCACCTCGGCGAGGCAGGTCTCCTCGTCGTCGTACACGAAGTGGGCCACGCCCGAGACCCCGGCGTGGACGTCGGCGCCGCCCAGGCCGTTCTGCGTGACCTCCTCCCCGGTGACCGCCTGCACCACGTCCGGACCCGTGATGAACATCTGCGAGATGTCGCGGACGGCGAAGACGAAGTCGGTGAGCGCCGGCGAGTACGCGGCGCCGCCGGCGCACGGCCCGAGCATCACGCTGATCTGCGGGATCACGCCGGAGGCCTTGGTGTTGCGCTGGAAGATGCCGCCGTACCCGGCGAGCGCGGAGACGCCCTCCTGGATGCGCGCGCCCGCCCCGTCGTTCAGCGAGACCAGCGGGGCCCCCGCCGCGATGGCCATGTCCATGACCTTGTGGATCTTCTGGGCATGGGCCTCGCCGAGCGCCCCTCCGAAGATCCGGAAGTCATGGGCGTAGACGAACACGGTGCGGCCGTCGACCTCGCCCCAGCCGGTGACCACGCCATCGGTGTAGGGGCGCTTGTCCTCCAGGCCGAAGCCGGTCGCCCGGTGCCTCCTCAGACCCTCGACCTCCGAGAAGCTCCCCTTGTCCAGGAGGAGGTCGATCCGCTCGCGCGCGGTCAGCTTGCCCTTGGCGTGCTGGCGTTCGGTGGCCGCCGGGTTGGCGCCCTCGCGCGTCTCTTCCTTGATGCGGGCCAGTTCACCGAGCCGGTCGGGCGGTGCGCCGACCCCGTCGGCGGCCTGCTGTGTCGTCACCACGGTGCTACTTCCTCCCCGTTGTCTGGTCCATGTCGGCTACCGGTCGGCAGACGGTTCGATGTCGGAGCACATCGACGGCTCCGCGGCGATCAGCTCCAGGGCGTCGGCGGCGGTCAGCATCTCCATCGTCACGAAGCGGGCGGTGATCTCGTGCGGTCCGCCGGTGAGCAGGGCCGACGCCGCCACGTGGGCGGGGCAGCTCGGCAGGTTCTGGACGACCCAGCCCTCGGGGCGGTCGGCCACGTCCGGCCCTTCGTCGGTGCCCAGGTAGTCGGCGGACAGCTCCCGTCCGAGCCCGGTGCCCAGGCCCTTGAAGTAGGCCTCCTTGCGCGTCCAGAGCCGGCCGAAGGCCAGCTGCCGGTCCGTGTCCTCCTCGATCTCGGCGAGTTCCTTCTGCTCCATCGGGTGCAGATCGGGCATGCACAGGTTGGTCGTCTCCAGCGACGGCACCCGCTGCACGTCGATGCCCACGGTCGAGGTCGCGATCCCGATGAGGACCACCCCGTGACTGTGCGACAGGGAGAAGTGCAGCGACGAGTCGCGGAGCACCGGCCGGCCGTGCGGGCGGTCGCAGCAGGGGCAGGCGTCGCGGCCGAACTGCAGCTGCCCCGGAGCGATGCCGGTGTACGCGGAGAGCAGCCGCCGCAGCGCGATGTGGGCCGACAGATAGGTCAGCCGGTCGTTCGGCCTGATGAACGCGGCGGCCCGTTTGTGCTCCTTGGCATCGAGCTCGTCCGTGACGAGGGCGCCCTCGTTCTCCTCCGTCAGGTCCGGATGGCACACCCACAGGTGCATGTCCTGGTCCGGTGCGGTGATCCGGGCCGTCCCGGAGGGCTTGCTCATCGGCCCGCGCCGGCCGTCGCGGCGAACTGGACCTGGGATTCCCGGCGGTCCGGCATCAGCGCGCACAGCAGCGCGGCGACCTCGGCCACGCTGTCGTCGCGCAGCAGGTCCGCCGCCTTCACCGTGACGCCGAGCGCCGTCTCCAGCTTCCGCTTGAGCTGGATGGCCATGATCGAGTCCACGCCCTGGCTGCGCAGCGGCCGGCGGACGTTGATCCGGTAGGCGGGCGGGATGTCGAGGGTCTCCGTGAGCTCCTGGCAGATGTACTGCTCGATGATCCGTATGCGCGCCCCGGTGTCCGCGGCGCGCAGGGCGGGCAGATCGGGCAACCGTTCGAGCCAGGTGCTTGTGTTCCGTAGTGCCATGGTTCGTACCGCCTTCTGTGAAGGGTGGACGGTGCTTTTGGGATGAAAAGGGGCCCGCTCGCCTCCTGGTGACGGGGGTCGCCGGGTCTCGCCGGCGTCGACCGGATCATCGGTCCGTGTGCCGCGCCGGGGTGCCGGAGCGCCGGTCCAGCGGCGCGGGACGGCTGTGGCGTCACCCTTCCCAGAGCGTCCCGACGTGTTCCGGAGGGTGGGTCGCGCCCCGCTTGACGGCCCTTGGGCAGAGCTCTGGCCTCGTTTCGTGAGCTCAGTCTTCGATTCCGGTCAGGGCCTGTGGCCCCTGTCCGGCGACACCGAACCACCGCAGCAGGGCCCGTGGCAGGGCGGCCCCCGACCTGTCCGGTGCGGTCCACACGATGTGGCCGTCCGGCCGTACGAGGACTGCGCCGGTGCCGTGCAGGGGGCCCGGCGGGGCACCCGGCTCGGGTCGGGCGGTGACGAAGGCGACCCGGTCCGCCCAGGGGCGGGCCGCGCAGCGCAGGGCCGGGTTGCCGACGAGGTCCAGCAGGAGCCCGCGGCCCGGGCGCAGCATGGCCGTCGTCGTCATGACGGGTCCCCAGGGCGTGACCAGCCGGGCGTGCGGGATCCGCGCTCCGAGCAGGGTGCGCGGAGGATCCGTACCGGTCGCTCGGCCGGGCGGCAGGTGCGGCTGGGCCCGGATGGTGGCCGGCACCCGGCGGCCGGCCTCCCGCCGCTCGGTGTCGTAGCTGTCGAGCAGGCCGGGCGGCGCCCAGCCGCGTACGGCCGCCGCCAGCTTCCAGCCGAGGTTGACCGCGTCCTGCAGGCCGAGGTCGAGCGCCCGCCCGCCGGCCGGTACCCGCCGCCGGGCGGCGTCGCCCGCGAACAGCACCCGGCCGGGGAACCGGGCCCCCGTCAGGCGCCGTACGGTGCTGCGCACGCCGTCGCATCCGACGAGGTAGCGGCCGCGCAGGCGTACGGTGCCCTCGGGTCCGAGCGCCTCCGCCTCCACGTGCTCCTCGGTGACGGTGACCCCGCGCAGTTCGAGGCGGCGCCGCACGTCGGCGCCCGAGGAGGCCGCCCACCTGCCGAAGTGCCCCCGCATCTCGCGGGGCGGGGTCCCCCGGGGGCCGAGCAGGCCCCGGCCGTCGAGGATCTCCATGGTGCGGGTGTGCAGGGCGCAGGCCCGCGGCCGCGGCGCCGGGGCCTCCCCGCGATCCAGTACGGTCACCGCGGCGCCGCCGAGGCGCAGTTCACCGGCGAGCATCAGCCCGACGGGCCCCGCGCCCACGACGACGACATCGGTGTCCAGCCGGTCTTCGCGCGAGCCGTGCTGGGACATGCGCACTCTCCTTGGTCTCGATCCCGGCGGACAGCTGACCGGATCGTGCTTCACAGCTTCTTCGGGCCGGGGCGCGCGTTCAACACACCGCGTTTTCAGAGCCTGGCCAGAGTTCTGCAGCCGTCGTCCGCCCGTGTAAGCAGCGACGCACGTGAAGTTCAGGAGAGAGACAGAAGGGCCCCGACGGCCTGAAACGGACCGTGCCGGCCGCGGCACTGCCCCTCACCCGGCGCCGAGGCGAGATATTCGGGTTCATGGTCATGTCCAGCAGTGCGGCGCCCTCGGCGGCCGACGTTCTCCACGCCCGGTACGCCGGCAGGCTGCCCGCCTCGCTGGAGAAGCTCGCCGGACCCCGCCACGGCGTGGTCGAGCTGCCGCTGCACGTGGCCTGGTCCGGACTGCGGTCCTACGACCTGGAGCGCCCGCGCCTGCGGATGGGCCTCTACCGCACCGTCCTCGCCGAGGGGCAGCACGAGGACCTCGTCGCCTTCCTGAACCGCGACCTCCTCCTCGCGCAGTGGCCCGTCCTGCGCACCCTGGTCAGCAGGCACCTGCGCGAGGTCTGGGAAGGCACCTTCCCCGAGCTGCTCGCGGCGACGGGATCCGCCGCCGCGTGAAACTGAGCGACCTGCACCGCTTCCCGCCACCGCACCACCACCGAACTCGAACGCCTCGGCGAGCGCCACGGCCGTGACGAGTTCCGCCTCCAGGACCTGCGCGACCGCCTCGCCGGCGCGGACTGGGCGGACGACGACGAGTTCGCCGCATACGGTCTCACCGAGGACGAGACCGCCGAGCTGCGCACCTGGGCCCGCCGCTGGACCGACGACCTCGACCAGCGCCTGCACGACGCCGACCACGATCGCGACGTCCCCCTTTAGGCGGAGCCCTCCGGGGACCGTGGCGCGGGCTTCGTGTGGAGGACCTCGCGGGCCTGCTCCGCGGCGCGGGTTATGCCCTCGCTCACGAAGTCGACGAAGCGGGCGATGTTTTCGAGGCGGGTGGCGGCCGGCGTGCCCGGGCCGAGGACGCCGACGCCCTGCCGGGCCGTCTCCACGAGCAGGGTGTGGGCGCGGGCGCTGGCGATCATCCCCTGGTACCAGACGTCGTCGTCGACGACGTAGCGCTCGCGGCGGCCCTCGTCCGGCTCCCGGCGGACGAGGGACTGGCCTTCGAGGAAGGTGATGGCCTTGGAGACGGACGCCGGGCTGACCTGGAGGCGCCGGACGAGTTCGGACGCGGTGAGACTGCCCGCGTCGGTCGTGTAGAGCGCGGCCAGTACCCGCGCCGTCATCTTGGACAGGCCCGACTGCACGAAGATCCCGGCGAACGTCTCCTCGTACGCGCGCACGGCCTCGGCATCGCGCCCGTCGGCCTGCGGGGACACCTGCGGACCCCGGGGCGCGGGCTGCCGGCTCCGGTGGGCACGGCGTTCGGTGGCGCGGTGGGCCAGGTCGGAACGGTAGGAGGCGGGACCGCCGTTGCGCATCACCTCGCGGGTGACCGTCGAGGTCGGCCGGTCCAGCCGCCGCGCGATCTCCGCGTAAGCGAGCCCGTCGGCCAGCCCCAGCGCGATCTGCTGGCGCTCCTGCTGCGTGAGTCTGCCTCCCGGCACCGTGATCTCCCTCTGTAGGTCCGCGATGCTCCCAGCATAGCGTTCACTCCCAGTCCATTGCAACGCATGACGGGCTTGCGTTGCATTGAATTCAAAACCATTGCAACGATAATGGCCCAATTGACCTGCGGAGATGCAGAAATTACGCAACGAGTGTGTTGCCAGGTATTGGAATGCAACGTAGCTTTTCCGTTGTCGGAAACAAACGGCACCACCGCAGACCACAGGAGAGAACGATGCAGAAGTTCGCCACCACCGCCCCGATCGCCGCCGTCCTCGACATCCCGGCCGGCCGTATCCGCCTCATCGCCGCCGACCGCGCCGACACCACCGTCGAGGTCCTGCCCGCGGACGCCTCGAAGGGCCGCGACGTGAAGACGGCGGAGCAGACGACGGTCGCCTACGCCGACGGCGTCCTGCGCATCGAGGTCCCCGAGCCGCAGAACCGGATCCTCGGCGCCGCCGGATCCATCGAGGTCACCGTCCAGCTCCCCGTCGGCTCCCGCATCGAGGCCAAGGCGGCCGCCGCCGAGCTCCGGGGCGTCGGGCAGCTGGGCGACGTCGCCTTCGAGGGCGCGCAGGCCACCGTCAAGCTCGACGAGGCCGCGAGCGCCCGCCTCACCGTCCAGGCCGGCGACATCGCGGTCGGCCGCCTCGGCGGTCCCGCGGAGATCAGCACCATGAAGGGCGACATCAGCATCGCCGAAGCCGTGCGCGGCACGGTCGTGCTGCGCACCGAGTCCGGCGACGTCTCGGTCGGCGCCGCCGCCGGAGCCGCCGCCTCCCTGGACGCCGGCACCTCCTACGGCCGGATCCACAACGCGCTGCGGAACACCGGGAGCGCCGCCGACCGGCTGGAGATCCACGCGACCACCTCCTACGGCGACATCACCGCCCGCAGCCTCTGAGGCCGCCGCACCACCCGCCCGAACCCGCCCGCACCGTCGAAGGAGCAGAGCAATGAGCACCACCAAGCAGTACCAGGCCGCGGAGCGGCTCCTGCACCGCCCCGCCCGCCCCGGCGAGCTCGTCACCGGCGACAAGGTCAGGCCGCAGTGGACCGACGCCGGCGCCCGGTTCTGGTACGCGGTGCACACGGGTACCGGCCGCCGGTTCGTCATGGTCGACCCGGCGGCGGGCACCCGGGAGCCCGCCTTCGACCACCCCCGGCTCGCCGCCGCCCTGGCCGCGGCCTCCGGACACCCGGTCGACCCCGAGGCCCTGCCGTTCACGGCGATGGAACCGGTGGGCAGCGCCGTGGAGTTCGACGCCTTCGGCGAGCACTGGAGCTGCGACCTGGACGGCTACACCTGCGAGCGGGCCGAGTCCGCCCCGCCGGGCAGCCCGCTGGAGGTCCCCTCGCCCGACGGGAAGTTCGCCGTGTTCCGGCAGGGGCACGACCTGTGGGCGCGCTCGCTGTCCGACGGCCGCACCTGGGCCCTGACCACCGACGGCGCACCCGGCCACGCCTACGGCGCCGGCCCGGACTGCACGGCCAACGCCACCCTGCTCGGAAAGATAGGCCTCCCGCACCTGCCGCCCGCCGTGGCCTGGTCGCCCGACTCGACGAAGGTGCTGGCCCACCGCACCGACGAGCGCGAGGTCCGCCTCGCCCACCTCGTGCAGGCCGCCCCCGCCGACGGCGGCCCGCCCCTCACCCGCACCCAGCGCTACGCCCACCCCGGTGACGCGCACGTGCCGCGCGCCGAGCTGGTCGTACTGGACCTCGCCGAGGGCGCCGTGGTCCGCGCGCAGGCCGAGCCGCTGCTCATGCCGCAGCTGTCCCCGATCACGGCCCAGTGGGCGTGGTGGGCCCCGGACGGCTCGGCCGTCCACTACCTGGACCGCCCCCGCGACCTGCGCACCCTCACCCTGCACCGGCTCGACCCGGCCACCGGCGAGGTCACCACGGTGCTCGGCGAGAGCGGGCCCACCCGGGTGGAGCCCAACCCGTGGGCGTTCGAGCCGCCGATCGTCCGGGTCCTGGCCGACGAGGTGCTCTGGTACTCGCAGCGCGACGGCCGCGGCCACCTGTACCGCTACGACCTGCACACCGGAGCCCTGCTCGGACAGGTCACCTCCGGTCCGTGGGAGGTCCGCCAGATCCTGCACGTCGACGAGGCCGCGCGGACGGTCTACTTCACCGCCTCGGGCCTGGTGGCGGAGGATCCGTACCGGCGCACGGTGTGCAGCGCGTCCCTGGACGGGACGGCCTTCACCCGGATCACCCCGGACGACCAGGACCACACCGTCACGACTTCCCCCGCCCGGGACTACTTCATCGACTCCGCGTCCACCGTCGACACCCCGCCGGTCACCCGGGTCCGCGACTGGACCGGCCGGGTGCTCGCCGAGCTGGAGCGCGCCGACACCGGCAAGCTCACCGAGACCGGCTGGACCCCGCCGGAGCGGTTCTGCGTCAAGGCGGCCGACGGCGAGACCGACCTCTACGGAGTCCTCTACCGGCCGCGGGACTTCGACCCCGCCCGGCGCTACCCGGTCATCGACAGCCTCTACCCCGGACCGCAGGTCAACCGCGTCGCCCCGGGCTTCGACCCCGGCGGCCTGGGCATGGACGCCGAACCCCTCGCGGCGCTCGGATTCGTGGTGATGGCCGTGGACGGACGGGGCACCCCCGGCCGCGGAAAGGCCTTCCACGACGCCTCGCAGGGCCGGCTGTCCGACGCCGGCTGCCTGGACGACCACGTCGCGGCGCTGCGCCAACTGGCCGCCACCCGGCCGTGGATGGACCTGGACCGGGTGGGCGCGTTCGGCCACTCCGGCGGCGGATTCGCCGCGGCCCGCGCGCTGCTGGACCACCCCGGGGTGTTCACGGCGGGGGTGGCCCTGTCCGGCTCGCACGACGCCCGCTGCTTCAACCTCGGCTTCGTGGAGTCCTACGACGGCGCGGACAACCCCGAGGCCTGGGCCCGCACCTCCAACCTGGACCTCGCGGACCGCCTCGCGGGCAAACTGCTGCTCGTCCACGGAGAGATGGACGACCAGGTCCACCCGGCCCACACCCTCCGGCTCGCCGACCGCCTCATCGCCGCCGACAAGGACTTCGAGCTGCTCGTCGTCCCCGGCGCCGACCACACCTTCATCGACCACCTGGCCTACGTCCGCAAGCGCTGCTGGGACTTCCTGGTCCGCGAGCTCCAGGACACCCGGCCCCCGGCCCACCGCCCGGCCCCGATCCCCCTGGGCCCCGAGCTCCTGGCGGACCTGTTCGCCTGACCCGGGGGACCGGGGGACCGGGGGACCGGGACCGGGTGACCGGGACCGGCGCCCGGACCGGCTGAACCACCGACGGCCCGGCCCCGGGAAACCCCCGGGGCCGGGCCGTCACCGCATCGGACGCGATGTCAGGCGCGGCAGCGCAGCATCTCCAGCGGGGGGTTCTCGGCGAGGTTCGCCCAGTGCTCCGCGCCGAACTCCCGCAGGCCGGCCTCGGACACCGTGATCGGGGTCCAGGTGAGCCCGCTGAACCCGGCCGCCTTCAGGGAGTTCTCGTAGACCTCGCGGCGCGGGAAGTTCGCCTCGAACGAGACCGGCGGGTCGAGCAGCGCCGTGGTCCGCACCTTGAACCCGGTCTCGACCTCCTCACCGGTGAGCTCGGTGCGGAAGCCGTACTTCTCCGGGGTCGGTCCGTCGAAGCGGTAGTCGGGCGACTGGTTGATCAGGAAGAGCTCGGCGCCCGGCTTCAGGCTCCGGTGGATGTTGCGGCACATCCGCTCCGTGGTGGCGATGTCCGAGGCGTAGTTGAGGAGCTGGACGGCCAGCCCGACGTCGAAGGGCTCCTCGAAGGACCGCAGCTCGGCCGCGTCGCCCACCTCGTAGCGCACGCCCAGGGGCTCGCGCTCCTCGATCGCCTGCGCCACGGAGACCAGCTCGGGGGAGATGTCGATCCCGAGCACCTCGGATGCGCCGCGCCGCTTGAGCTCCCGGCTGTAGAAGCCGGTACCCGAAGCCACGTCGAGCACCGACTTGCCCGTCACGTCCCCGACCAGGGCCAGGAATCCGGGCACGATCGCCCACTGCTCCAGCGGAAGGGCCTTGAACCCCTCGTACGCCTCACCGATCTTGTCGTACTGCTCCTGTGCACTCATGGTGCCGTCCTCCCCGTTGGTTTTCACCGTGCAAGAGGGCCTGCTCCCGCCCCGTGAACGCGACGGATCAAGCCCTCTGACCGGCAGTCTCTCCCAAACCGACAGGTCATCAGCCCTGGCGAAAACCACAAAGACCGGCCATCTCTCCCGGCCTCCCGCACAGCCGCCGCACGGCGCAGGGAGACAGGAAGGGGGCCGCTCAGGAGGCCGCGAGCGCGACGCACATCCCGCCGAGCGCCACCGCCTGGAGCAGGACCCGGACGTTGATGACGCTGTCCCAGGTCCGCTGCAGCCCACGGGCGTCGGGCGCGACGCGGCAGTCCAGTGCCGCTCCGGTGAGCTCCTTGTTCACGGGCGCGCTCACCTTGTTGTAGATGGCCAGCCACGCCACCAGCGCCAGGGCGGCCACGCCCGAGGCCACGGACGGCGTGGTCTTTCCCTCGAACCCGGCCACGGCGGCGGTGCCGACCGTGGCCACCAGGCCGAAGACGCCCGGGATGGGCATCCGGCTGTCGCCGAAGCGGTGGATCTGGCCCATGGCGCTGGTCAGGGCCGCGTCGTCGACATGGGCCATGGCCGGCCGCTGGACGAGTGCCGAGAACACGTCGGTGCCGTAGACCACCGCGTTGGCCATGGTGGCCACCACGGCCAGCGTGAGCAGGAGCGCTTCCATCACAACCACCTCTGTCGTTCTGCCGGTTGCCGCGTGGCCGTCGCGCCACGGGGATATAGCGATGCTAGATGTCCTGCTGACACTATCAACATCGATGCCCGTAATGCTAGCGTTGACAACTACCGGAGTCCGTCAGGGATCTCGTACCCGATGGCAGCGGCCTGGCCGCCCGGACAGCCACGAGGAGAGCTAGAGATGGCCATAGGACGACGTCCCCGTCGCGTACTCATAGCCGGCGGAGGGATCGGCGGCCTCGCCGCAGCCCTCGCACTCCAGCGCAAGGGCTTCGAGGTCGTCGTCTTCGAGCGGGCCGAGGAACTGCGCGACGGAGGTGCCGGACTGCACGTCTGGACCAACGGCATGCTCGCGCTGGACTACCTGGGTCTGGCCGAGAAGGTCCTGGAGATCGCCCCGGCCCAGCAGACGGCGCACTTCAGCACCTGGCGCGGCGAGGTGCTCGGCGCCTGGCCGGTGGGCGACTTCGTCACCCGCTACGGACAGCCCACCATCGCCGTCGAACGCTCCGTACTGCACGGCATCCTGCGCGACGCGCTGGAGGGCCCCGTGGTGCGCACCGGCGCCCACGTCATCGGCTTCGACCAGGACGCCGAGGGCGTCACCGTCCGCTTCGCCGACGGCGGCAGCGACCGCGGCGACCTGCTGATCGGGGCCGACGGCATCCACGGAGCCGTGCGCGACGCCATGTTCGGCCCCGCCAAGAACCGCTTCAGCGGCTACATCGCCTGGCGCGGCCGGGCCCCGATGGAGCACGCCGACATCCCGTCGGGCACCTTCAACGCGATGTTCGGGCCGGGTACCCGGTTCACCTACTACGACGTCGCACCCGGCCTGGTGCACTGGATGAGCGTGGCCAACGGAGCGCCCGGCGGGCGCGACGAGCCCGGCGTACGGGACATGCTGCTGCGCCGCCACGCAGGCTGGGGCGGCCCGGTCGCGGACATCCTGCGCGCCACCCCCGAGGAGTGGATCCTGCGCGGAGACGTCGAGGGCCGCAAGCCCGAACGCCAGTGGGGCAAGGGCCGCGTCACCCTGCTCGGCGACGCCGCCCACCCCATCACCTTCAACATCGGCCAGGGCGCCTGCCAGGCCCTGGAGGACGCCCTGGTCCTGGCCGAGCACCTGGAGCGGGCGGGAAGCGACCCGGTCGCGGCGCTCCGCGGCTACGAGGCCGAGCGCCGCGAGCGCACGGCGCCCCTGCAGCGCATCGCCTGGCGCATCGGGCAGATGGGCTCGGTGGAGAACCCGCTGCTGATCAAGGCGCGGGAGGCCTTCATGCGCAAGAACTGGAACACCAAGGCCTTCGGCGCGGCGGAGAAGGGGCAGGTCGCCTACGGCACCCGCTGGGCCAAGGCCCCCGGACGGGCGGCCGCGCAGCCGGCCGCCGCCCCCGGCGCCGCCGCCGAGTGAATCGAGGCGCATTCGAGGAATGCGCCAGAACGTGATGCCAGATTTCACGGGGTCGAGGACCGGTCGCCGATGGACACCGGCGGACCGGCGGACCGGCGGCTCGACGACCTGTCACCCACAACTCAGTGAGGTAGGAACGGGGATGATCGACAATCTCTTCACGATGTTTCCCGGTCAGGGCTCGCAGCGCGCGGGCATGGCCGGACACCTCCTCCGCGACCACCCCCGCACGGTCGGACGCGTGCTGGCCCGGGCGGAGGAGGCCACGGGACTCCCCCTGACGGAACTGTGCACCACGGCCCCCGATGCGGACCTCGCACCGACCGAGATCGCCCAGCCCGCCATCGTCGCCACCAGCCTCGCCGTGTACGAGGTACTGCGCCAGGAGACGGGCCTGCGCCCCGGCGCGGTCGCCGGGCACAGCCTGGGCGAGTACACGGCCCTGATCGCCGCCGGCGTTCTCGAAGCGGGCGACGCGCTACGCCTCGTACGCCGCCGCGGCGAGCTGATGGCCGGTGTCTCTCGCCGGGTGTCCGGGGCCATGACCGCGCTCATGGGGCTGGCTCCCGAGCGGATCGAGCAGCTGTGCGCGGCTGCCGCACCGCTCGGCGTCGTGGAGGTCGCCAACTACAACGAGGCGGGCCAGACGGTCGTCTCCGGCCAGAGCGAGGCGGTCGCCGAGGTGAGCCGGCTCGCCCTGGAGGCGGGCGCCGAGCGGGCGGTGCCGCTCAAGGTCTCCGCACCCTTCCACTGTTCGCTGATGAGCGCGGTCGAGGACGAGTTCACCGCCGAACTGGAGCGCACCACGTTCTCCGCGCCCCGGCTCCTCGTCATCAGCTCGGTGACCGGCGCCGCGGTGCGGGACGGGGCGCACGCCCGCGACCTGCTCCGGCGCCAGCTCGCCGGACCCGTGCGCTGGGTCGACGTACTGGCAGCCGCCTCGGTGCACGGCGTCGGCGGCTACCTGGAGGTCGGCCCCGGCCGCGTCCTCAGCGGCTTCGCCAACCGCTGCGTGCCCGGCGCCCTGGTCCGCAGCACCAACGACGAGCGCCGCATCAACACCCTGCTGCGCGACCTGAGCCCGGAGCCCGTCGCCGGCGCGGTCGCCGCGTAGCCGCGCAGCCGCGTACGCCCACACCCGTCTCCGTCCCTTCCCCCCCACTCCTTTCGTTCCCCTTCGCGAAATCCACTTGAAAGGCAGCAAACGGTGCCCGAAACCCTGACCACCCTGTCGACCGACTACCTCCCCGCGGTCCAGGCCGCCATAGCCGACGCCCTCGGCATCGACGAGGCCGAGGCCGTTCCCGACGCGACCCTCCTCGGGGCGCTGGGTGCCGAGTCCATCGACCTGCTCGACATCCTCTTCCGGCTGGAGCGCGCCACCAAGGTGAAGATCACCGTGGCCGACATCGCCAACCTGCTCCAGGGCGGCATCCCGGACGAGGAGTTCGGCGACGAGAACGAGGTCGTCAACGACACCGGCCTGACCCACCTGGAGAAGGTCCTGCCGCAGTTCGACCGCAACCAGCTCGCGGAGCCGCTGACCGCCGAAGGGGTCCTCGGCCTGTTCACCGTCCAGAACCTCACCGATCTGCTGACCGAGCGCGCCCACGCGGCCGCCGCAGCCTGACATCCCGTCCCGCATCCGCCCGGCTCCGGACCGCGGGGCCGGGCGGGTGCGGGGTGGCGCCGGGGCCCGTATGGCGCCCGTCGGCCGCAGCAGCCAGGACGCCCACCTCGTAGCAGAAACGGGAAGAGACAGATGAAGCTGAAGGACCGCACCGCCCTGGTCACCGGTGCCTCGCGGGGCATCGGCCGGGCCATCGCCCTGGCCCTGGCCGAACAGGGGGCGGCCGTCGCAGTCAACTACCGCTCACGCCGGGAAGACGCCCTGGCGGTCGTCAAGGAGATCGAGGCGGCGGGCGGCCGGGCCGTGGCGATCGGAGCCGACGTCTCCGACCCCGAGCAGGCCGCGGAACTGGTCGCCGAGGCCATCCGTCAGCTGGGCTCCCTGAACGTGCTGGTCAACAACGCGGGCACCAGCGACGACGGCCTGATCTACCAAGGCGCGCCGGACGCCTGGCTGAACGTCATGAAGGTCAACTTCGGCGGGGCGTACCACTGCACGCACGCCGTCATGGAGCACTTCATGGCCCAGGGCGACGCCACCGTCGTCAACATCTCCTCCGCCATGGGCGAGCGCGGCTGGATCGGACAGTCCAACTACTCCGCCTCCAAGGGCGCCCTGAACTCCTTCACCCGCTCCGCCGCGATCGAACTCGCGCGGTTCGGCGTACGGGTCAACGCGGTCCTCGCCGGCTTCACCCCGACCGAACTGGTGGGCGAGGTGCTCCAGCGCGACGGGGGCAAGAGCATCAAGCGCCAGATCCCCCTGCGCCGCTTCGCCACCGTCGAGCAGGTCGCCGCGGCCGCCGTGTTCCTGGCCGGCCCGGACTCCGGATACACCACCGGCGAACTGCTCACCGTCGACGGCGGATTCTCCGCCCAGCTCGGCATCGGCCGCCCGTAACGGACCGGAGGGAACGGAAGAAGAAGAGACGACCATGCGATTCCATCTGATCGACCGGATCGAGACCTGGACCCCACGCGAGCGGATCACCGCCCGCAAGGTCACCACCGTCGACGAGGACTACTGGCAGGCCACGGCGAACGGCCCGGCCCTGCCCTTCGGCCTCGCGCTGGAGGCACTGTGCCAGTCGGCCACCTGGCTGATCATGCTCAGCACCGACCACACACTGCGCGCGGCACTGCTCGCCGTCGGCGAGGCCACCGCCCACCGTCCGGTGGTGCCCGGTGAGGTGCTCCGCATGGAGGCCAGGATCGAATCGATGAACGACGACGCCGCGATCCTGGACGGCACCGTCACGGTGGACGGCGAGACCGTCCTGGAAGCGAGCGGCATCATGTGCGCGCTCATCGACGCCGAGCGTCTCGACGACCCGGCGAACACGGCGCGCATGGCGCGACAGCTGCAGGGCGGAGGACCGGTCGGATGAAGCGCGTAGCCATCACCGGAGTCGGGGCGGTCACCCCTCTCGGGAACGATGCGGACAGCACCTGGGAAGGCCTGGCCACCGGACGCAGCGGAGTCGGTCCGCTGACCACCTTCGACGCCTCCGGCTTCCCGGTGCGCATCGCCGCACAGGTCAAGGACTTCGACGCGGCGGCCGCCATCCCGGCGAAGGTCGGGCGCAAGCACCTCTCGCGCGTCGGCCAGTTCGGCGTCGCGGCAGCCTGGGAGGCGGTGCGCTCCGCCGGGATCGACGGGCTCTCCGAGGAGGTGTACGCCGCCGACGAGCGCGGCGTCGCCATGGGAGCCAGCGTCGGGCGCCCCGAGCTCCAGGCCCTGCTCGACATCGGGCACCTGCGGGCCACCACCGGACAGGCGGACGCCTTCATCTGCCAGCCCCCCGCCCTCACCCTGACCGACGACCAGAACGTCCCCCTGGCCGCCATGGCCCGGATGGTCGGCGGCACCGGTCCGATGCTGGGCATCAGCACCGCCTGCGCCGGATCCGGGCACGCCATCGGAGAGGCGTACCGCGCCATCCAGGAGGGCGACGCGAAGCTGATGATCGCCGGCGGCTACGACTCGCTGACGACCTGGCTCGACCTGCTCGGCTTCAGCCTGCTCGGGGCCCTGACGGACCAGTACAACGACGATCCCGAGCACGCCTCGCGCCCTTTCGACGCGGACCGCAGCGGCTTCGTGGTCGGCGAGGGCGCCGTCGCCGTCATCCTGGAGGACATGGACGCGGCCCGCGAACGCGGCGCCACCATCCTCGCCGAGGTCCTCGGCTACAGCTCCACCCTCAACGCCTACCGCATCACCGACTCCCCGCCGGACGGCTCCGGAGCGATCCAGGCCATGGAAGGCGCCATCGCCGAATCCGGCCTCGGCACCGGCGGCATCGACTACGTCGTGGCGCACGGCACCAGCACGCACGGCAACGACCAGTCGGAGACCACCGCCATCAAGAAGGTGTTCGGCGCCGAGGCGCAGCGGCTGGTGGTCAGCGCTCCCAAGTCCATGGCCGGACACCTGACCTCGGCCAGCCTCGGACTCGGCGTCCTCGCGGCCGTCAACGCGATGCAGCACTCCCTGGTGCCGCCCACCCTCAACCTCGACCGGCCCGACCGCGGGCTCGACCTGGACTACGTACCGAACACCGCGCGCTCCATGCCGGTATCGGCGGTCCTCATCAACGCCTTCGCGTTCGGCGGCAGCAACACCAGCATCGTCATAGGCACCCCGCAGGAGGAGGCGTGAGCACCGCGACGCAGACGAGCACCGCCACCGGCGCGAGCACCGCCACCGCCGAGGTGCCCCCCGGCTTCGACCGGCTCGTGGAGCTCGTCCCGGGCGAACGGGCGGTCGCCGTCCGCAACATCCCCGCCACCCTGCCCGTCTTCGACCACCACTTCCCCCGTCACCCCATCCTGCCGGGCGTGCTGCTCCTGGAGAGCATGGCCGACCTGGCGAAGGCCGCCGCGGGCGGCGACCCGGCCGGCTGGCGGCTCGCCTCCGTACGGGGCGTCCGCTGGAAGCACTTCGTGGCCCCCGGCGACCAGGTCGAGATCACCGTCGAGGTGACGGGGCGCACGCAGCAGACGACCGATGTACGGACCACCGCCCGGGTCGAGGGCCGTGTGGTCGCCGCCGCTCGCCTCCTCACCCTGGTGAGCGCCGAGAAGCCCAGGGAGGGCACAGCATGAGCGACGACAGGCGGCGCGTGATGGTGACCGGCATCGGTCTGATGACCGCGATCGGCCAGGGCGCCGCACCCACCTGGGAGAACCTTCTCGAGGGCCGCAGCGGGATCGGCCCGCTGCGCGCCTACGACCCCGCGCCGCTGCGCACCGGCATCGGCGCCGAGATCCCCGACTTCGACCCCACGCAATGGGCCAGCCGGCGCACCCTGCGCATGCTGTGCCGCGGGGACCAACTGGCCCTGGCGGGCGCCACCCTGGCGCTGCGCGACGCCGGTCTGGACGGCGAGAGCGACCTCGGCCAGCGCGCCGGGCTGTTCCTCGGCAGCAACAAGGAAATGCCCCGCATGGACGAGCTGATCGCCCAGCTCCAGGCCGTCCGCGCCGAGGACGGCACCCCCGACCTCCACAAGCTGGGCCAGACGGCCTCCTCGGTGATCGCCCCGCTGTTCTTCGTCGAGGGGCTGCAGCCCGCGGCCGGCTTCCACATCTCCGAGAAGTACGGCATCCGCGGCGCCAACGCCTACTTCGCCGGCACCGCCGACGCCGGCGCCATGGCGATCGGCCGCGGCATGCGCACCGTACGCCGCGGCGAGGCCGACATCGTGCTCGCGGGCGGGTACGACGACGCCACCGGCTGGTGGGCCATGTCCAAGATGGACGGCCTCGGCGTCCTGTCCACCCGCACCGACCTCGGCCAGGAGGCCTTCCGGCCCTTCGACCGGGACCGCAGCGGCTCCGTGTTCGGCGAGGGCGCCGCCCTCCTCGTCCTGGAGGAGCGCGAACACGCCCTGGCGCGCGGCGCCCACTGCTACGCCGAGGTCACCGGCTACGGCGCGGGCAACGACTGCGTACGCCCGCCCAGCCCGCAGGCCAGGGCCCGCGGCCTGTCCCGGGCGATCGTCCGCGCGCTCGACGACGCGGGCGGCGTCTTCCACGACGGCGGCTACATCGCCGCACACGGCTGCGCCACCGTCCAGGGCGACGCCAGCGAGACCCTCGCCCTGCACGACGCGCTCGGTACGGCCGCCAAGGCGGCGCAGATCAGCAGCATCAAACCGCAGACCGGCCACCTGGTCGGCGGAGCCGGGGCACTGAACGCGGCCGTCACGGCGCTCGCCCTGAACTCCGGCGTCGTCCCCGCCACCCAGAACCTGCACCACCCCGCCGACGAGTGCGACCTGGACTACGTACCGCTCACCCCGCGCGAAACGCGGCCCGACAGCGCACTGGCCCTCGCCCGCGGTCTGGAAGGCCAGGCGGTGGCCATCGCCATGGGGCGGACCTCATGACGGACATACGCATACCCCCGGACGGAGAGCGGACATGACCGACGACGTGTACGAGCACGACACCGCGCCGGGCGGCACGGGCCGGACCCGGACCGTGGTGGTCTGCGGCGTCGGCGCCGTGACCGCCCAGGGAGCCACCGCCACGGCGCTGTGGGAGGGCGTACGGGCCGGGTACCCGGCCATCGGACCGGTGCGCGGCATGCCGATGGAGGGCTACGGCACCGACATCGGCGGCGAGGTCCAGAGCGAGCTCGCCCCCGCCTACGACTACCTGGCCGCCTTCGGCGGACGCGAGCGCGAGCCCGCCGTCGACTTCGCGCTGGCGGCGGCGCAGGAGGCGCTGGACCAGGCGGACCTCGGCGGCGTGCCCGCCGACCGCTGGGGCGTCTCCTTCGGCTCCTGCAACGGCGGGCTGCGCAGCGCGGAGAAGCTCGCCCGCAGAGCCCGGGCCGGCGGCGCCCCCGAGGACGACGGCCGGCACTACCTGCTGGTGCCCCCGCATGCCATCGCCGAGGCGCTCAGCAGCGCCTTCGGCCTCAAGGGGCCGTCGCTGTCGGTGAACACGGCCTGCGCGTCGGGCGCCCACGCCATCGCCCACGCCGTCGAATCGATCCGCTCGGGACACTCCGACGCCATGCTCGTCGGGGGCAGCGACGCCTTCACCGAGACGGCGTGGGCCGGATTCACCAGCCTCCAGTCGCTGTCCAGCAAGCCGGCCGCCCCGTACTCCAAGGACCGCGACGGCCTCTCGCTGGGCGAGGGCGCGGGCATGCTCGTCCTGGTCGAGGAGTCCGTGGCCCGCGCCGCGGGCGCCCCGATCCTCGCCGAGGTCCTGGGCTACGGGCTCTCCGCGGACGGCTACCACGCGACCGCCCCGCACCCCAAGGGCGAGGGCGCGGCCCGTGCGATCCGCGGTGCGCTGCGGGCCTCCGGCCTCGCCCCCGAGGACGTCGGCTACATCAACGGCCACGGCACCGGCACGCCCAAGAACGACTCCGCCGAGAGCAACGCGGTCCGTGCCGCGCTGGGCGAGAGCGCCGAGAAGACCCCGCTGAGCAGCTCCAAGTCGATGATCGGCCACCTGCTGGGCGCCGCCGGGGCGGTCGAGGCCATCGTCACCGTCCAGGCGCTGGTCGAGCAGATCGCCCCGCCCACGGCCAACTTCACCGGCGTGGACCCCAAGTGCGGCCTGGACGCCGTGCCCGACGCCGGACGCCCGCTGGCCATGGACGCCGCGCTCTCGAACAACTTCGCCTTCGCCGGGGCCAACGCCTGCGTCGCCTTCGGCCGGCCGGACGCGCGGCGCTTCACCGCCGAGGTCCCGCCCGCCGGAGAGAAGGTGGTGGTCACCGGCTTCGCCGCGATCACCGCGGCCGGTACGGGCGCCGACGCGCTGTGGCGGGCCTGGCGCGCGGGCAGCCCGCTGGGCGCGAACGAGGACGGACTGCGCGTCGCGCGCGCGGACTTCGACCCGGCGGCGCACTTCTCGCCCGCCGAGCGGCGCCGCGTCGACCGGCTCGGCCAGCTCGCCGTGGCCTCCTGCCGCGTGGCCCTGGAGCACGCCGGCCTCACCGCCGACGAGCGGGTCGGCGTCGTCCTGGGCACCGGGCTGGGCCCGATGCGCAGCATCGAGGACTTCCTGCAGCCCGTCCTCGACATCTGCCCCTCCTACGGCAGCCCGGCCGTCTTCCCCAACACCGTCTTCAACGCCGCCGCCGGCCAGGTCGCCATGAACGTCGGCGCCAAGGGGCCCACCTCGACGGTGACCACCGGGCACGCGGCCGGGGCCTCGGCCCTCACCGTCGCCTACGACCTGCTGCTCCAGGGCCGCGCGGACGCGGTGCTGTGCCCGGCGGTGGAGGACCTCTCCCCGGGCGTCCTGGAGGCCTACCGCGGGCTGCCCCTGTTCGGGGACGAGGGCTACACCCTGTCCGAAGGGGGCATCGCCCTGGTCCTGGAACGCGAGTCGAGCGCCCTGGCCCGCGGGGCCCGGGTGCTGGCCGAGTTCGCGGGACACACCACCACCAGCGACGCCCAGGGAATCGGCCGCTGGGACGCCGAGGGCGAGGGCGTGGAGCGGGCCATGCGCGGGGCCCTGGCCCACGCGGGCGTCCAGCCGGGCGAGCTGACCGGGATCTGGGCCAACGCGGCCGGCCTGGAACGCGCCGACGGCCCCGAGCAGCTGGCCGCCGGCCGGCTCGAAGGGGCGGGCTCCGTCCCCGTCCACACCCCCAAGCGGACGCTCGGCGAACCGGCGGGTGCGGGCGCACAGCTGGCGGCCGTGCTCGCCCTCACGGGCTGGGACAACGGCCTGGAGAGCGGGCCGGTCCTCATCAACAGCTCCTCGCTCGGGGGGACCCACATCAGCCTCGTCCTGCGTCCCGCTACGGAGAACTGACCATGTCACCCAGCACCGACCGACACGTATCGATCCTCGCCACCGGCGCCCACCTGCCGGGCGATCCCCTCGACAACGACGCCCTGGCCCGGGTCTGCGGGCCGCTGCCCGACGACGTCCTGGAGGGCATCCAGGTCAAGCGCCGCCACTGGATGGTGGACCCGGTCACCGGAGAGCACCGTACGAGCACCTCCGCCATGGCCACCGCCGCCGCCCGCCAGGCCCTGGAGCGGGCCGGCGTGGAGGCGGCCGAGGTCGACCTGATCGTGCTCTCCACCGCCAGCCCGGACTACCTCCTGCCGGTCGCGGCCACCTACGTCCAGGAGCAGCTCGGCCTGGAGAACTGCGCGGTCATCGAGGTCCGCGCGGGCTGCGTGGGCGCCGTCCAGGCCTTCGACATCGCCCGGCGGCTGCTGGCCGACGGCACCTACCGCACCGCGCTCGTCATCGGCGCGGAGTCGGTCTCGCCGCTGCTCGCACCGGTCTTCCTCGGCCGCGACCCGCACAAGGTGCGGATGCGCGACCGGCTCACCGTCTACACCTTCGGCGACGGCGCCGGGGCCGTGGTGCTGCGCGGGGGCGAGGAGGGCTCGGCCCACGAGGGCAGCCGCCAGGTGTTCGCCACGCAGTCCATGGGCGGCGCCCGCAAGCCCGGCATGCTGATCGTCGGCGGCGGCACCGACGCCCCCCTGCACGAACAGCAGCAGCGCACGCGCCTGATGGACATCAAGCTCGACATCCCCGGCACCGCCCAGTTCGGCCCCAAGGTCTTCGTGGAGGGCATCCACGACATGCTGCGCCGCTCGGGGCTCGCCCTCTCGGACATCGACGCGTGCGTGCTGCCGGAGGGCAACGCCGAGTACTTCGCGAGCGAGTACGGCACGGCCGGACTGTCCGAGGAGGACCAGGCCACCCTGAGCAAGATCATCGTGGAGAACCTCACCGACGTGGGAGCCACCGGCTCCGCCGCGGTCCCCCTCGCGCTGGACGCCGGCTGGACCGAGGGCCGCATCCGGCCCGGGGACACCGTGCTGCTGCTCGCGATCGAGGCCAGCCGCTACCTGTACGCGGGACTCACCCTCACCTGGGAAGCACCCTTCCCCACCAGTTAAGGACGGAACGTGTCGATACAAGAGACGGTGCGCAGCGCGGTGAGCGTGGAGGAGCGCAACAAGAAGACCATCCGTGCGGTCTTCGACACCTTCGTGAACCGGGGCGACTTCTCCATCGTGGAGGAGATCTACAGCCCCGACATGATCGACCACCAGCCGCTGCCGGGTGCGCCCGAGGGGCTGGAGGGCGTCAAGTACACCATCGCGGGACTGCGCGAGGGCTTCCCCGACCTGCACGTGACCATCGAGGACATGAGCGCCCACGGCGACCACGTCGTCATCCACAACACCTGGCGCGGCACGCACCGGGGCGAGTTCCTCGGCATGCCGCCCACCGGGCGCTACATCGAGTTCCAGGGCGTGGTGGTCTGGCGGCTGCTGGACGACGGCCTGATCGCCGAACGCTGGGGCATCGGCGTCGAGTCCAACATGCTCTCCGTGCTCGGCATGCGCCGCCTGGCGCCCTCCGCGCGCGGCGCCGCCCGCGCGGCCGCGCGCCGGACCGTCGAGCCCGCCACCGTGCTGCTGCCGCTGCCCGAGGGCGGCGCCGCGCGCTGGAAGGACGTACAGGCGGAGTTCTCCGGGCCGCGCCTGAGGGAGTACGAGGCCTCGCGGCGCAGGGCCGGCATCCTCCAGGAGTCCTTCGCCCTCCAGCGGCTCGGCGACCGGGACGTGCTGGTGCACCGGCTGGAGGCGCGCGACCCGGCGGGGGCCGCGAAGCGGCTGGGCCAGTCCCGCGACGCCTTCGACGTATGGCTGCGCGAGGCCGCGGCCGAGGCGCTCGGCGCCGATCCCTGGGAGTCGTTCGCCGCGGAGCACGCCGAGCACGCCGGGAAAACGGCGGAGCGGGAGCACACCTGGTCCTCCGTCACGAGCGAACTGAGCTCCGCGGCCTGACCTCGGCACCACGACGGTCGCCGCCCTCCCGGCCCAGCCTCGAGGGCGGCTCCGGCAGTTCTCTAGTCTAGCTACGCTAGAATTCCTAGCGTCGATAACTACCGCGGAAGGCGCATGATGATGCGGCAACGAAAGCTCGGCAGCCAGGGGCTGGCGGTCTCCGAGCAGGGTCTCGGATGCATGGGCATGACCTTCGCCTACGGCCCGGCCGACGACCAGGAGGCCCTGCGTACGGCCCACCGGGCCTTCGAACTCGGCGTGAACCTGCTCGACACCTCGGACTTCTACGGTCCGCACACCAACGAGGAGTTCGTCGCCAAGGTCATCGCGGGGCGGCGCGACGAGGTCGTCGTCGCCTCCAAGGTCGGCAACGAGGTCACCCCGGACGGGACGATCACCGGCAAGCAGAACGGCCGCCCGGAGTACATCCGCGCCTCCGTCGAGGGCAGCCTGCGCCGGCTCGGCACCGACCGGATCGACCTCTACTACCTGCACCGGGTCGACCCCGACGTACCGGTCGAGGAGACCTTCGGCGCCCTGGCCGAGCTGGTGGCCGCCGGCAAGGTGCGCCACCTCGGCATCTCCGAGGCGGCCGCCCCGACCATCCGCCGGGCCCACGCCGTCCACCCGCTCACCGCCGTGCAGACCGAGTACTCCCTGTCCACCCGCGACGTCGAGGTCAACGACGTCCTGGCAACGGTCCGCGAGCTCGGCATCGGCTTCGTCGGCTACAGCCCGCTCGGCCGGGGCCTGCTGACCGGCGCCATCCGCAACCTCGACAACCTCGCCGCGCACGACTTCCGCCGGGTGGCCCCCCGCTTCCAGGAGGGCAACCTCGACGCCAACCTGCACGTCGTCGAGCAGCTGGAGGCCCTGGCCGCGGCCAAGGGGATCACCACCGGACAGCTCGCGCTGGCCTGGGTGCTGGCCCAGGGCGACGACGTCGTCGCCATCCCCGGCACCAAGCGGGTCAAGTACCTGGAGGAGAACGTCGCCGCCAGTGCCGTCGCGCTGAGCGCCGACGACCTCGCGGCCCTCGACCGGATCGCCCCCCACGGCAGCACGGTGGGCGACCGCTACCCCGCCGGCGCCATGGCCACCCTCGACGGCTGAGCCAGGACCCGTCCATCCCAACGTGAGTGAGTGAATGACCATGGCGAACATCACGATCATCGGCGGAGGCCTGGCCGGCCTGGCCGCGGCGATCTCGGCAGCGGAGAAGGGAGCCCGCGTCACCGTCCACGAGGCCCACTCGCACCTGGGCGGACGCGCCCGGTCGGCCTCGGCGCCCTACGTCACCAACGACGGCCCCCACACCATCATGGACAACGGGCCCGTCTGGCACTGGCTGCTCCAGCGCGGCCTGGCCGGCCGCTACGTACGGCTGTCGTTCCACGAGTGGACCCGGATGCGCTTCCGCCACCAGGGCAAACTGCGGATGACCCTGCCGAGCGGCTACATGAAGATGTGCTGGCTCCACCGGGACATCGAGGTCCCCATCGACCGCTCCTTCCAGGACTGGGCGAGCGAGCGCTTCGAGCAGCAGACCGTCAACGAGGCCCTCGGCTTCCTCGGCCCCATCCTCTTCGACGGCGACCCGGGCCGGCTCTCCGCGGCCTTCGTCTGGGAGCGGCTGCTGCGCGTGGGCACCCCCCGCTTCCCGCTGCCCAGCCGCTACTTCATCGGCGGCTGGGGCACCGTCGTCGAGCGCATGGAGCGGGTGGCCAAGCGGCACGGCGTCGTCATCGAGACCGGGTCGCGGCTCACCGAACTGCCCACCGACGGACCGGTGATCGTCGCCACCTCGCTGGCCTCGGCCCGCAGCCTGCTCGGCGACAGCTCGCTGGACTGGCCCAGCGGCACCTCCGCCCTGCTCGACATGGCCGTGACACGGTCGAAGAAGGACGGGAACGTCTCCTTCGACATGGACGAGGGCGGCTTCACCTCCCAGTACTCCGACCACGACCCCTCGCTCGCCCCGAAGGGCGAGGCCCTCTTCCAGGGAGCCATGCCGCTGCGTCCCGGCGAGTCCAAGAACGAGGCGCTGGCCCGGCTGGAGAAGCTCTTCGACCTCACGACCCCGGGCTGGCAGGACCGCATCCTGTGGCGCCGCGACGGAGTCTCCCGGGGCCGCACCGGAGCCCTCGACCTGCCCGGCCTGAGCTGGCGCGACCGCCCCGCCGTCGACCGCGGGGACGGCGTCTACCTGATCGGCGACGCCGTCGCCGCCCCCGGCATCCTCGCCGAGACCTCGATCAACAGCGCCGTGCACGCCGCCGAACTCGCCGTCGCCGCCAAGCCGGTGACACGGCGCACCGCCGTCGGCAGCCTGCGCTGAGAACCCTTCCTCTCCTCCCACTCCACCCTCCAAGGGGCGGCACATGAGAATCACGCTTTCCGAGCGAGGCACTCCCGACTGGCTGGTCGCCGCAGACCTCGCCCAGCGGGTGTTCGCCAAGCAGTACAAGGCCAGCATCTCTCCCGACCCGGACAGCTTCCTCGCCTTCTTCGAGGACAACGACGACGGGACAGAGGAAGCCCTCGCCTGCGCGGGCATCACCTACGCCGAGGGGTCCGACATCCTGCTGGAGAGCTACCTCGACGCCCCCGTCGAGCAGGTCATCAGCGCCGACGTCGACGCGCCGGTCAAGCGCTCCCAGGTCATGCAGGTCGGCAACATCTCCTCGGTCCGGGCGACCGCGGGCGCCGAGATCATCAAGTCCATCCCGCTGGTCATGGCCTGCCTGGGCCGGCCCTACGCGGTGATGACGATGACCCACCGGCTCGCCGCCCTGATGCAGCGCCTCGGCGTGGTCTTCCACCCCCTCGCCGACGCCTCGCCCGACCGGCTCTCCACCGAGGAGGCGGCCGCCTGGGGCTCGTACTACGAGACCCGGCCGATGGTCGGGTACGCCATAGCCGCCGAGCAGAGCACCCTGCTGCTCGCCGCCATCGGCCGCTACTGCTTCGAGAAGATCGACATGCGGTTCGTCAGCAACCGCCCGGAGGCGAAGGTGCTGACCCGTGCCGCGTGACACACCCCGGGTGTCCCTCGCCGGGAGACTGCTGGAACAGGCGGACAGCGACGCCGTGATGGTGCGCGTGCTCGCCGCCGCCGGCCCGGACGGCGCCCCCGCCGGCACCGCGGCCGCCTGGAGCTACCGCGAGATCATCGGCGCCGCCCTCGTCTGGGCCGGACGGCTGGAACGCTGGGCCGGGGAGCACGGCCGCCCCGCCCGGGTGGGACTGCTCGCCGAGAACTCCCCCGAGTGGGTCGTCGCCGACCTCGCCCTCCTCCTCGGCGGAGCCGTGGAGATCCCGGTCCCCACCGCCTTCACCGCCGAACAGGCGGCCTCCCTCCTGGAGAGCGCCGACATCTGCCTCGTCGACGACGGCGGCGCCCGCGCCCTGGAGCGCTGGACGGCGAGCACCGCGACCGCCGTCCTGCCGGCCGGTTGCACCGTGACCCCCGTCGGCCTGCCGGAACTGCTGGCCGGGGCGCCCGCCGCCGGGCCCCTCCCCGAAGTCCCCGCGCAGGACGCGGTCGTCAAGGTCATCCACACCTCCGGCACCACCTCGGCCCCCAAGGGGGTACGGATCCGCCGGCACGGCCTGGACGAACTGCTGACCTCGCTGCGGGCACGCATCCGCCCGGCCGACTTCGCGCGCTACCTCTCGGTCGTGCCCCTGAGCCTGCTCATCGAACAGGTCGCCGGGCTCTACATGCCCTTCCTCACGGGCGGGTCGGTGTCCTTCCTGCCGCCCGGCACCGCGCTGGTCGGCACCGCCGCCGACGCCGGGCCCCGGATGCTCACCCTGCTGCGCCAGGCCCGCCCCACCGCCCTGGTCGTACCGCCCACGGTCGCCGCCCTGTTCCTCGCACTGTGCGACGAGCAGCCCCGGGAGAGCGTGCGCGAGCGGCACCAGCGGATCTTCGGCCACGACGGCCCCGTCTTCATCGCCTGCGGCGGAGCCCCCGTGCCCGCCGAGGTCCTGCAGCGCTTGGACGCGTACGGACTCACCGTCCACGAGGGCTACGGGCTCAGCGAGAACTCCTCGGTGGTCTCCTGGAACGTCCCCGGCGAGGTCCGGTTCGGCACCGTGGGCCGCCCGCTGGACCACGTGCGGGCCGAACTGGCCGAGGACGGCGAACTGCTGATCCACAGCACCTCCCTGTTCGCCGGGTACACCCGGGAGGACCCCTCCAGCGTCGTCGTGGACGAACAGGGCCGGCTGCACACCGGCGACCTCGCCGAGATCGACGAGGACGGCTACCTGCGGATCACCGGCCGCAAGAAGAGCATGGTGATCACCGCGAGCGGGCGCAACGTCTCTCCGGAGTGGGTCGAGTCCCGCTACCGCGAACTCGGCTTCATCCGCGAGGCCGCGGTCGTCGCCGACGGGCTCGAACAGGTCCACGGCCTCTTCGTCGTCGACGCCGGCCTGGACCACGCCACCGCACGGCGCCGGATCGACGCGTTCGGCCGCGAACGCCTCTCCGGCATCGAACGCGCCGCCGTCATCCACCTCATGCCCGAGGACGACCCCGGGTACGCCACCTGCTTCACCGTCACCGGACGCCCCCGGCGCGACGTCGTACGGGCCCACGTCCTGCGCATCCACGGCGAGCCGCACCACGGCACGCCCCACCACAGCGAGCCACACCCCACCGATGAGAACCTGGAGAAGGCATGACCTCCGCCGTCATCACCGCCGCCACGACGACCGCCGCCGCTGTCAGAACCACCCCCTACGGCACCGGCACCGGACTGCTCGTGGAGCCCGTCGAGGGCGGAAACCTCGCGGACATCGACCCGAAGGTCCTGCGCGACCTGCTGGCGGAGGCGGGCTTCCTGCTGCTCCGGGGCTTCACCGGCTCCGACATGGCCGGCTTCACCGCGCTGGTGCAGTCCACGTCCACCTCGACCACCATCGACCCCGCCCGCGACTTCTACTCCGAGGTCGCGCAGAAGGTGGACGCCGGCTTCGACGAGGTCGGCCTGCACACCGAGAACGGCAACAGCCCCTTCCGTTCCCACCTCGCCTGGTTCTTCTGCGAGAAGGCCGCGTCCTCCGGCTCCCAGACCACCGTCTGCGACGGCTACCGCGTCTGGGACGCCTTCAGCCCGGCGGCGCGCGAGGCCTTCGCCGCGCAGGACATCGTCTACAGCCGCTACGTCGCCGAGGCGCAGTGGCGCGCCATGGCCCACCACCTGCTCGGCGGCGCCACGCCCGCCGAGGAGATCGACGTCGCGGAGCTCATCGCGCTCGGCGACCGGACCCCCGGCACGAAGATCGTGGCCCAGGAGGACGGCGGAGTCCGCTACTCCTTCCGCACCCCCGCGGCCGGCCGCACCGTCTTCGCCGAGCGGCCCTCCTTCGCCAACAGCATCCTCGGGCCCTCCTTCAACTACGAGAAGCCGAAGATCACCTTCGCCGACGGCACCGAGCTCTCCGCGGAACTGCTCGCCGAGGTCGAGTCGGTGACGGCCCGCCTCACGGAGAACCTCGACTGGCAGGACGGCGACGCCGCCCTCATCGACAACACCCGCGTCATGCACGGACGCCGGGCCATCACCGACCCGAACCGCACGATCTTCAACGCCCTCAGCTACATCGAGACCCCCGCCGCCTGACCGTCCCGACCGTCCCGACTGTCCCGACCGTCCGGACCGATGATGGGAGAACACCCGATGGCACGCTCCGGAGACACCCTGCACATGGGGGCCGACCGGCTCACCTTCCTGGCCACGGCGGCCGACACGGACGGCGCCTACCTGGAAGTGGAGGTCGACTACGCGAGCGCCGCCCACATGCCGCCCGCGCACTACCACCCCAAGCAGACCGAGCTCTTCCGGGTCCAGAGCGGGCAGATCAACGTCCGGCTCGACGGCACCCTGCACACCTACAGCGCGGGAGCCGAGTTCCACATCCCGCCGGGCGTGGCCCACTCGATGTGGAACGACGGTCCGGAGCGGACCCGGATGACCTGGCGCGTCACCCCCGCCTACCGGACCGAGCAGCTCTTCGAAACCCTGTGGGGACTGGCCGGCGAGGGCAGGCTGCGCCCCGACGGCACCCCCTTCCTGCAGATGCCGCTGCTCGCCCTGGGCTTCCGCGACGAGTACCGGGCCGTCACCGGCCGCCCCCACGCCGTCGACATGGCCCTGTCCACCCTGCTCGCGCCCGTCGGCCTGGCCTGCGGATACCGCCCCACCTACCGCCCGCCCCAGCGCGCCGAGCAGAGCAGGGCCGCCGCCTGACCGACCCGTACGTCCGCCCGTACGTCCACCCGCACGAACCGGCATTCGAGCCGGAATCGAGGGTGCGCCGAGGCGTGCCTCCTAGCGTCAGCCGCATCAGAAGACGGTCAACGCGTGGAGGAATGTCATGGCCATGGAGCACGAGTTCATCCTGCCCGGTGCGGATCTGCCCCAGCCCGATGCCGACCTGCGCAAGAAGCGCGAAGCGGTCATCCTCGAGCACACGGTCGCCGAGATCGCCTGGGACATCGACGGCGTGCTCGCCACCTTCCCGCGCGGCGGCATCTACCGCATCCAGGCCTTCGAGGAGGGCCCGCTGATCGGTGCGGAAGCCATCAAGAAGGGCTACTTCGCCGAGCTCCAGGCCGCTTTCCCCAACCTGGAGCACGAGCTGCACCACGTGCACCACACCCCCACCGCGGTCATCCTCGAGGCGCAGGCGCGCGGTAAGCAGGAGGCGGACTGGCGGGGGATACCCAACCTCGGCAAGTCCATCGACGCCCCCGTCGCCGTCTTCTTCCACTTCGACGGCGACGTGCTGGTCGACGAGACCCTCTACTTCGACATCGCCACGTTCCAGCGTCAGCTCGGCTGACCCGGTACGCCCTTCGCGCTGATGCGGGGCCCCGTACCGATGCCGGTGCGGGGCCCCGCAGCGTTGCGGCGCCCCGACCGGAACTCAAGTTGAACTTGAGGTTCCGTCCGTAGCGTCAGGAGCGCCGGCTCGGCATGTGTCACCCTCCAGAAAGGAAGCTCTGAATGAGCGCCGTCAACCCCCCAGCCTCGGGCGGTGGGAACAAGAAGGTGGTCTTATGGGCCATCCTCACCACCAGTGTCGCCTCCTTCATGGCGGGGCTCGATCAGCTGGTGATCATCACTGCGCTGCCGACCATCAAGGACAAACTGGGCGGCAGCCTCTCGGATCTGGAATGGACGGTCAACGCCTACACGCTGTCCTTCGCGGTGCTGATGATGTTCGGCGCCGCACTGGGTGACCGCTTCGGCCGGCGCAAGGTCTTCGTCCTGGGCCTGCTGCTGTTCACGGCCGCCTCGGCCGCCGGGGCGCTCGCCCCGGGCATCTCGGAACTGATCGCGGCGCGCGCCGTCCAGGGCGCCGGTGCGGCGATGATCATGCCGCTGTCGGTGACCCTGCTGACCGCCGCGGTACCCGCGGAGAAGCGCGGTACGGCGCTCGGCATCTGGGGCGCCGTCAACGGGCTCTCGGTCGCCGCCGGTCCGCTCGTCGGCGGTGCCATCGTCGAGCACCTCTCCTGGCAGTGGATCTTCTGGCTCAACGTGCCGATCGGCCTGATCCTCGCGCCGGTCTCGCTGCGCATGCTGGCGGAGAGCAAGATCTCCGGATCCCGTCTCGATGTCGTCGGCACCATCCTGGGCGGCATCGGCCTGTTCGGCATCGTCCTCGGCATCGTCAAGGGCAACATCGACGGCTGGACCTCGCCGCTGGTGCTCGGCTCCCTGATCGGCGGAGCCGTCGTCATGGTCCTCTTCGTCCTCTGGGAGAACCACACCGAGCACCCGATGGTGCCGATGCGGCTGTTCCGGATCAAGGCGTTCACCGCGATCAACCTGGCCGGCACCCTGATGTCGATCGGCATGTTCGGCGCGATCTTCCTGATGACCCAGTTCTTCCAGAGCATCCAGGGCTACAGCGCCATGGAGACCGGCGTCCGGCTGCTCGCCTGGACCGCCATGCCGATGGTCGTGGCCCCGCTCGGCGGCATGGTCTCCGACCGCATCGGCGGCAAGCCGGTGGTCACCGTCGGCCTCGCCATGATGACGGCCGGCATGGTCTGGTGGGCCTTCATCCTGGAACCGGGCACCTCCTACGTCGCCCAGCTGCCCTCCCTGATGATCTGCGGCGCGGGCATGGCCCTGTTCTACGCCCCGCTGATGAACCTGACGATGGCTTCGGTCAAGGAGCACGAGCAGGGCATCGCCTCGGGCGTCACCGCCGCCACCCGCGAGGTCGGCGCCGCGCTCGGTGTGGCCCTGCTGGCCTCGATCTTCAGCGCCAACGGCGGGTACGCCTCGGCGGACAACTTCGTCGACGGCCTCGTCCCCGCCATGTGGGTCGGCGCCGCCGCCGTCGCCGCCGCGACCCTGTCCATGCTGATCGCCCCGGGCCGCAAGGCGGCCGGCCCGCCCGTGGCGCAGTCCGCGCCCACGGCCGCGGCCCAGCCCCAGACCCGGTCCGCGTCCCCGTCCGCCGAAGCGCCGGCCCCGGCCGCCGCCGAGGAGTCCGCACCGGCCGCGGTGCGCTGAGACCGCAGCCCCGTACGCCTGTCGACGGCCTCCGCGCCCGCGCGCGGAGGCCGTCGCCATGTCCGCTCCAGCCCGCTCCGAGCGCTGCCGGAGCCGGCCGCCACAGACTCTGACCCGGCCCGCAGTTCACCCCTTACGACAACGAACCGAGGAAACATGCCCATTGAGGAGATGAAGATCCAGGACGCCTTCCGGATCACGCCGTCGCCGCTGTCGGACAACCGCGGCAGGTTCTTCGAGGCCTGGCGCATCGGCGAACTGACCGAGCTGACCGGCCAGCCGTTCACCGTGCGGCAGGTCAACTTCTCGGTCTCGCGGCGCAATACGCTCCGCGGCATCCACGGCACGATGCTGCCGCCCGGCCAGGCCAAGCTGGTGACCTGCGTCCGGGGCGCCGCCCTCGACGTGGTCGTGGACCTGAGGGTCGGCTCGCCCACCTTCGGGATGTTCGACACCACCGTCCAGGAGGCCGACTCGGGCATCGGCGTCTACCTCGCGGACGGCCTCGGCCACGCCTTCCTCGCCCTGACCGAGGACACTTGCATGAACTACCTCTGCTCCGAGGAGTACGTGCCCGGCACCATGGTGGACATCCAGGCGCTCGACCCGGAGATCGGCATACCGTGGAACGGCTCGGAGCCGTACATCAGGTCCGAGAAGGACGCCGCCGCGCCGAGCCTCTCGCAGGCCGTCGCCCTCGGACTGCTCCCGACGTACCGGGAGGCCGTCGCTTCCTACGGGGACTCCTACGCGAACCGCCCCGCCCGCTGATCGGGCGCACGAGAACGCGGCGGGCGCCGTACATGCCCGCCGCGTCTTCGTGTGCCCGCCGGCCCCCTCAGGTCAGGGCGGCCCGCTGCTGCAGGGGTTCCCACCAGGCGCGGTTGTCCCGGTACCAGGCGAAGGTCTCCGCGAGCCCCTCGGCGAAGTCCTTGCGCGGCCGGTAGCCCAGCTCGGCCGAGATCTTCGAGCAGTCCACCGAGTAGCGCAGGTCGTGCCCCAGCCGGTCGGCCACGTGCTCGACGCTGTCCCAGCCCGCACCGGCCAGGTCCAGCAGCAGCGTGGTCAGTTCCTTGTTGCTGAGCTCCGTGCCGCCGCCGATGTTGTACACCTCGCCGGGCCGGCCGCCGGCGCGCACCAGCTCCAGGCCCTGGACGTGGTCGTCGATGTGCAGCCAGTCCCGGACGTTGAGCCCCTCCCCGTACAGCGGCACGCGCAGCCCGTCGAGCAGCCGGGTGGCGAACAGCGGGATGACCTTCTCGGGGAAGTGGTGGTGCCCGTAGTTGTTCGAGCAGCGCGTGACCCGCACGTCCAGGCCGTGCGTGCGGTGGTAGGACAGGGCGACGAGGTCGGAGGAGGCCTTGGACGCCGCGTACGGGGAGTTGGGCCGCAGCGGATCGGTCTCCGGCCAGGACCCCTCGGACACCGAGCCGTACACCTCGTCCGTGGAGACGTGCAGGAAGCGGGCGCTGCCGCCCGGGCGGCGCAGTGCCGCGTCCAGCAGGGTCTGGGTGCCCAGGACGTTCGTGGTGATGAACTCGCCGGCGCCGAGGATCGAGCGGTCCACGTGGGACTCGGCGGCGAAGTGCACGACCTGCTCGTGCCCGGCCACCAGCTCCCGCACCAGCTCCGCGTCGCAGATGTCGCCCTGCACGAAGCGGAAGCCGGCGTGCCCGCGGACCGGGTCGAGGTTGGCGGGGTTGCCCGCGTAGGTGAGCTTGTCCAGCACCGTGATCTCCACGTCGCCCGGCCCCTGGGGGCCCAGCAGGGTGCGGACGTAGTGGGAGCCGATGAACCCGGCTCCGCCGGTCACCAGGATGCGTGTCGTGGTCATGAGGATATCTGCACCTTGCTGTGGTCTCCGAGGACGAGCCGGTGGGCGGCGGGCACCGGCGGGGCGGGCGTCACCTCCGCGTGGCGTCCGATGATCGAGGCCTCCACCCGGCTGACGCCGCGCACCGAGGCCCCGTCCAGGACGATGGAGAACTCGATCTCGCTGTCGACGATCCGGCAGTCCCGCGAGATGGACGTGAACGGGCCGATGTAGGACCCGGAGACCACCGCGCCCTGCCCGATCACGACGGGCCCCACGATGCGCGATCCGCTCACCTTGGCGCCCTCGTCGATCTGGACCCGCCCGATGATCTCGCTCTCCTCGTCTACCTCGCCGCGGGTGTGCGGTTCGGCGAGTTCGAGGACGGAGCGGTTGACCTCCAGCATGTCGGCGACGTTCCCCGTGTCCTTCCAGTAGCCGGAGATCGTCGTGGAGCGGACGTCCTCGCGCGCGTCGATCAGCCACTGCAGCGCATGGGTGATCTCCAGCTCGCCGCGCCAGGACGGCTCGATGGCGCGCACGGCCCGGTGCACGGCGCTGGTGAACAGGTAGACCCCGACCAGGGCGAGATTGCTCTTGGGGAACTCCGGCTTCTCCTCCAGGCCCACCACCCGGCCGTCGGGGCCCAGCTCGGCCACCCCGAAGGCCCTCGGGTCCGAGACCTCGGTGAGCAGGATCTGCGCGGCCGGCCGCTCCGCCTGGAAGGCCTCGACCAGGCCGCGGATGCCGCCGACGATGAAGTTGTCCCCGAGGTACATGACGAAGTCGTCGTCGGCGAGGAACTCGCGGGCGATCACCACGGCATGGGCCAGCCCCAGGGGCGCGGACTGCGGGATGTAGGTGACCCGGAGCCCGAACTTCGACCCGTCGCCGACGGCTTCCCTGATCTCCTCGGCGGTGTCCCCGACGACGATCCCGACCTCGGTGATGCCGGCGTCGGCTATCGCCTCCAGGCCGTAGAAGAGCACCGGCTTGTTGGCCACGGGAACGAGCTGCTTGGCTGATGTGTGGGTGAGGGGGCGCAGGCGGGTTCCGGCCCCGCCGGAGAGCACGAGAGCTTTCATGGCACCGAAGGCTAGGAGCGGGCACTTGAGCCGGGGTGGGGGACCGGCCGGGCAAGGCGGGGGGACCGGCCGGGCAGACGTCACCCGGAAGCAGCGATGAGTTTTCCCGGACCGGAGGGTCTCAGTAACGTCGTCGTCGCCAACACAGGAGGAACACGTGGCTCAGCTGCTGAGGGTCCAGAACTTCAACGTCTCCAGCGACGGGATCGGTGCCGGCGAGGACCAGACCCTCGAGAGGCCGTTCGGGCACGTCGATCCCGGGAGGCTGTTCGCCTGGGCCGGCGCCACGGCGAGCTGGCCCATGCGCACCGATCCCGGAGGCAGCCGGGGCCTCGACGACTACTTCACGCGGGACTACGACCGCAACATCGGCGCCGAGATCATGGGCCGCAACAAGTTCGGTCCCCAGCGCGGGCCCTGGCTCGACCACACATGGCAGGGCTGGTGGGGCGACGAACCCCCGTTCCACACCCCGGTGTTCGTCCTGACCCACCACGAGCGTCCTTCGTTCGCACTGTCCGACACCACCTTCCACTTCGTCGACGGCGACCCCGCCACGGTCCTGCGGCAGGCCCGTGAGGCGGCCCAGGGCAAGGACGTCCGGCTCGGCGGCGGGGCCACCACCATCCGGCAGTTCCTCGACGCCGACCTCGTCGACACCCTGCACGTGGTGGTCTCACCGCTGAAGCTCGGGTCCGGAGTCCGCCTCTGGGAGTCCCCCGACGAGCTGCTCGACCGGTTCCACCTGGACGTCGTTCCCAGCCCGAGCGGGGTGACGCACCACCTCTTCTGGCGGAAGTGACCGCCAGGGGGTGTCTTGCCGATCAGGCCGGGCTCGGGCCAGGCGTCCTCCAGAACGGCTCGACCGGGGTTGAGGATCCTCGGTTCACCGCCCACCGACGCGAGAGCCCAGAGAGGCACCCCGATATGTCTGACAACCACCGCGAACTCATCCAGCGCTTCGTGGACATGATCAACAGTCACGACGTGAGCACGATGGCCGAGCACACCGCTCCCGGACACATCGACCACAACCCGATCGTCGCGGACGGCATCGAGGCCAACACGGCCTTCTTCCAGCAGATCTTCGACGCCTTCCCGGACGTCAAGATCCTCGTGCACGACCTGATCGTGGAAGGCGATCGGATCGTCGGCCGCTTCGAGTACTCGGGCACCCACCAGGGCGTCTTCTTCGGCATACCGGCCACCGGCCGCACCCTCACATTCCAGACGATCGACATCTGGCGCGTCGAGGACGGTCTGCTGGCCGAGCACTGGGACCAGCTCGACGTGGCGGGGATGTTCCACCAGCTCGGCGCCGACTTCTACGCGGGCCAGGGCGAGTAGCTCCCCACCGACGGACGACGGACGACGGACGACGGACGACGGACGACGGCCGATGGGCCGGTGCACGCGGTGGACCCCACCGCACGCACCGGCCCATCGGCCGTTCGTCGTCCCGCCGTCCAGTCGTCCCGTCGTCAGAACGAGGCGGCGGCGCGCTCCACCTCGTCCACGAGCCGGGCGTGGGCCAGGATCGCCTCCGTGTGCGGGGTGAAGTCCTCCCCGCACAGCACGGCCCGGGCGAACACGCCGGCGATGTTCGTGAAGTGCCGGTCCGCCTCGAGCGGGATCTCCGTGACGGTGCCGCCCCGCTCCACCCGGAGCACGGGCGTGAGTTCGTCCGGCGTACTGAAGGCGCGCTCCAGACGCAGCCGTCCCTCGCTGCCCCACAGCCCGTAGCCGCTGCGGTAGCCGTGCTCGACCCCGTACGCGAGCTGGGCCGCCACCCCCGACGGCGCGACGAGCAGCGCGCTGCCCGAGGGCTGCGGACCGTACGGGCTGTCCGGGCGCACCTGCGCACCCGCCACCCGCAGTCCGTCGCCGAGGAAGAGCCGGGCCGCGCGGATCGGGTACGCGGCGACCTCCGGCAGGGTGCTCGCGCGCCGCGGGAGCCCCTGCGGCCCCGCGTCGGGGCGCAGCGGTATGCCGAACTCCGAGCCGAAGAGCTGGACCTCGCCGATCAGGCCCTCCGCCACCAGCCGCCGTACCTCCGCGTGCTGGGAGTGGTGGAGGAACATGAAGTTCTCCATCAGCAGCAGACCGCTCTCCCGGGCGAAGGACACGGCCTTCTCCGCGTCGGCCAGCCGGGTCGCGAACGGCTTCTCGCACAGCACGTGCTTGCCGGCGGCGAGCGCCCGCAGGGTCCACTCCACGTGCAGCTCGGGCGGCAGCGGCACGTACACCGCGTCCACGTCGTCCCGCTCCAGCAGCCGCTCGTACCCGGCCACCGCGGCGCCGCCGAACCGCTCGGTGAACTGCCGAGCCCGCTCGATCCTGCGGCTGGCCACGGCCGTCACCTCGACGAGCGGCTGCCTCAGCATCGAGGGCAGCATCCGGCGCTCGGCGATGTCCGCGCACCCCAGCACACCGATCCGCAGCCGCCCGGCCTGCGGCTCCGTCCCGCTCGTGCCTCCGGTCCCGCTCACAGGCCGTACTCCCCGTCCAGCGCCCGGGTCGCGCGCAGGCTGGTCAGCAGCGTCCTGGCCTCGATGTTGAGGTAGTTGCTGTGCCGCAGCAGGCCCGCGAGCTGTCCCGGAGTCACCCAGAGGAAGTCCTCGGGCACGTCGAGGGGGAAATCGTCCCCCACTTCGACGAGTACGTAGCGGTTGCCCGCGTGGTGGAAGCGGCCGCCCTCCTCGGACTGGACCGTGTCGTACAGCAGCCGGCCCTGACCCCGCAGGACCAGTTCCAGGTAGCGCGGCCGCTGCTCCGGGGGCAGGGTCAGCGCCCGGGCCGGCTGGCACTGCACGGTCGGGCCCAGCTCCGCCACGTCCAGGACGCCCGCCTCGGACCTGGCCTGCGCGAGCAGGTGCGTCACCCCGCCGATCCGGCGGACCAGGAAGGCCGCGAGCCCCTGCTCGGCGGGGGCGATCAGCGGCTGGGTCCAGCTCTTCACCTCGCGGTTCGCGGCCTGCACGGAGGCGGCGATGACGCTGAAGTGGTGCCCCGTCTCGTGCTCGATCGCGTACTCCGTGCGCTGCCAGCGCTGTACGTCCGACAGCGGCATGGTGGTCTGCACCAGCTCCCGGAGCGCCTTGATCTCGGTGAGCCGGTTCAGCAGGGTCTCCGTGCTGTGCAGCGGAGTGCCTTCGCTGGCGAAGGAGGGGATCAGCGACAGCACCGTGCGGGCGTCCATGTTGACCACGTTGGACTCGTTCAGCAGCTGGTGGATCTGGCCGAGCGTCAGCCACACGAAGTCCTCGTGCTCCGGCACGTCGCCGATGGCCTCCACGACCATGTTCCGGTTGCGCTTGCGCAGGAACCAGGAACCCTGCTCGGACTGGAGCGAGTCGTAGAGGACCCGCGAGCCCACCCGCGGCGGCCGGAAGTACTCGATGTAGTTGACGGCCGCGCCCTTGTGCACACCGGTGTAGTTGCTCCGGGTGGCCTGCACGGTGGGGGACAGCTGGACCGTCTCGATGTTCCCGGGCTCCATCTTGGCCTGCATCAGGCAGTGCAGGACGCCGTCGAACTCCTTGACGACGATGCCCAGGATGCCGATCTCGGGCTGGTTGATGATCGGCTGCGACCAGGACGCGCCGTACCCGTTCCACTCCGTCCGCACGTCCAGTCCCACGACGGAGAAGAACCGGCCGCTGTCGTGGACGAGGTTGCCCGTGGACTCCTCGAAGTGCCAGCCGACCAGCTCGGAGAAGGGGATGCGCTGCACGTCGTAGCGGTTGGTGCGCCGCTGCTCCGCGAACCACGCGCGGAACACCGGGTTGGGCGTCACCGCACTGTCGAGGGTCTGGGCCGACAGCGTGAACCGTCGCCCGAGGCTCGGAACGAGGTCCGCGGGCACCGTCTGGGCTGTGATCATCAATGACTCCTTCGCCTTGTTCCGCATGCCCAGGGGCAGGCGGCCGCATCGCGAGGATGGGGGCGCGCGATCGGCCGCCACTGGAGCGAGCCTCGAAAGAAAATCGGCCAGCGATAATTTTCCTAGCAACACTAGACACGAAACGACGGCGACCCTACGCTGAGGCCTCATGAGAATCCTCTTTGCCAGCGTGGGCAATTTCGGGCACATCTTCCCCTTGCTTCCCTTGGCGAGGGCCGCACGGGCAGCCGGCCACCAGGTCGCGTTCGCCACGGGTGAGCAGTTCCACCAGACCCTCCGTGAGGCGGGGTTCGAGCCGGTGACGGCGGGCCGGTCCGTGCCCGAGGCGTTCATCGAAGCAGCGGGCGGTCAAGCCTTCCTCGAGCAGCACGGTGGCGAGGTGGGAGCTCAGGACGTACCGGCGTCGGTCCTCGCGGACCTGCACATCAAGGTGTTCGGCTCCGTCCTGCCCCGCTGGGTCGCCGCCGACCTGGCCACGGCCTTCGCCACCTACCGCCCCGACCTGGTGGTCCACGAGGTGCTCAACCCGGGCGCCGGCTTCGCCGCACGGCTCGCCGGCATCCCCGCCGTCGCGCACGGCGTGGGCCCGATCTCGCAGGACCACGAGGCCGACCGGCTCCGCCGGGAGATCCTCGCCACCGCGGCCGACCTCGGCGTCGACGTTCCGGCCGACCGCGCGAGCACCCTGGGCAACACCCTCATCGACATCTCCCCGCCCTCCATCCAGGACCGCAGCGTCCTCGAGTCCGGCTGGCCGCGCGTCGAGCTGCGCCCCGTCCCGTATGTCGAGCAGGGCGAGATCCCGGGCGGACTGGGCGCCTCCGGCGACCCGTTCGTGTACCTCACGCTGGGCACCGCGCTGGGCTCCGCCGACAACCTGCGCACCGCGATCGACGGGCTGAGCCCGCTGGGCCTGCCGGTCCTGGTGGCCACCGGGTTCCGGATCCAGCGCGCCGAGCTGGGCGACCTGCCCGCCCACGTGATCGCCGCGCCGTGGGTGCCGCAGTCCGAGGTGCTGGCGCGTGCGTCGCTGGTGGTCCAGCACGGCGGCAGCGGCACGACCCTGGCCACGCTCGCGGCCGGACTGCCCCAGCTGATCCTCCCGCAGGGCGCGGACGGCCCGGCCAACGGCCAGGCGCTGCACGCCGTCGGAGCCGGCGAGGTCGTCGTCGACCTCTCGGCCGACGCCGTGACGGAGAACGCCCGCCGCATCCTGGCCGACGAGAGCTACCGGGACGCGGCCCGCAAGGTCGCGGCGGAGATCGCCGCGATGCCGTCCCCGGAGGAGGTCGCCACCCGCCTGCCCGGCTTCGCCGCCTGACGCCGTCGGCGACACCGAACTCCCGGACGTCCATCCCCCGTCGTCCGGGCCCACGGCATCCGGTGCGCACGGATCATCCCCCGGTCACGCGCGCACCGGATGTGACGTGGCCCGTCAGCCCAGCGGTATCGGCGAAGCCGGGGCGCGACCGGCCACGGCCGCACCACCGGCGACGGCCGGCAGATCCTCCACGGGCTCCTGCGGATCCGCGCCCGTCAGCGCCTCCACGCAGCCCCGCAGTTCGTCCGCCAGCTCCGCCGCCTCGGCCCGGCTGAACACGCCGGAGGCGAACTCCAGGCTCAGCAGCGGATCCCCTCCCCACCGCAGCACCCTCAGCGTGGCGTCCGCGGTGGTGCCGCCCAGGTGGCCGTGGTGGAAGCGCGAGGTGAGCGGCCCCGCCTCCAGGGTCTCGGGGAGCAGTTCGTCGCAGGCCGCGAAGGCCACCTGCGTCAGCGAGGGCCGGGACCGGTCCCCGTGCACGCCCAGCTCGCGCGCCAGCGCCGCCGTGTCGAGGTCCGCGTAACCGAGCGCCTCGCCGAACTCGCAGGCGACGCCCCGCAGGAAGTAGTCGACCCCGCCCTCCAGCTCGCAGCACACCGGCACCGTCGCCGAGCACGGCGCGACCGTGCCCATCAGCTCGGCCGTGGGGCGCCGCGGCATCTCGGTGCCCACCAGCAGCCGTTCGTGTCCGGAGCGCCGGCCCGCGGTCAGCGCCCACGCCGAGAGCAGGACGACCGCGTGCGGTACCCCGGCCCGCGCGGCCGTCGCATCGACCGCCTCGCGCAGGGCCGGGCCGAGGCCGAACAGCACCCGGTCGCCGCGGAAGTCGAACACCGCCGGCCGCCGGTCCGGTCCGGTCAGGTCCACGACGGCGGGGAAATCGCGCAGCCGCTTGATCCGCCGGGCCGCCAGCGCGCGCAGCGCACCGGACCGGTCGAGCCCCTCGGCCCGCCGCGCGACCGCCTCGGAACCACAGCGGCCGCTCCGGTCGAGCGGCCGGCTCCCCACGGCGCGGCCGTAGTCGGCGAGCAGCTCCCGCCAGACCAGCGAGACGGACCAGCAGTCCACCGCGGCCTCGTGGTACAGGAAGGTCAGCAGGTGCCGGTCCGCCGCCAGCCGGGTCAGGGCGAAGGCGAGCGGCGGCCGCTCCGGATGCCCGACCAACTGCTCCACGTCCACGACCAGCCGCGCGTGCGCCGCGGCCACCAGGTCCTCGCCCACACCGGCGGCCACCTTCGCCATGACGACGAGCGGCAGCGCGTACGCGTCGAGAACACGGCGTACGGGGCCTCGCGGCGAGGGCCCGAACGTGGTCCGCAGCCCCTCGTGGCGTGCACCCAAGGCGTCCAGGGCCGCACGCAGCGCCCCCAGGTCGAGCGGCCCGGTGAGCTCGGCGCTGAGCATGCGGTGCACCGCGGCGGCGCCGGTGTACTGCTGCGCGGTGAGGGCCGCCAACTGCCCGGGCAGCAGCTCGCGCGGCCCGGATCCCGCCGCCTCGGGCGCGGCCCCGCGCGGTACGGCGGCACCCCGTGGAACAACAGCACCCCGTGGAACGGCAACGGCCCGCGCGAGTACGTCCGAAAGCGGAACCGGGCCCAGCAGCTGGGGTATGTCCAGCGAGAGTTCCAGCCGTTCGCCGGCCAGGGCCTGCAGCCGCATGGCCTGGCCGAGCCCACCGCCGAGGGTCATGAAGGGCGAACCCGCGGCCCTGGCCGGCAGGGTCCGCCGGTCGTGGCCCAGCAGGTCCGCCGCCAAGTCGAGCAGCTGCTCCAGGGGAGTCGGGGTCTGCATGGGGGTGGCCTCTCCGTGGGCGGTCTTGCCCCGCATGCTGCCGACCGCACCTAGAAGTCCACTAGACGACGCCTGTGGACCCCGGCCGAAAAGAACCCCACCCAAAGACAGAAACCCTATCACTGACAACTAGAATTTCACCGACAGTGCTACCGTAGTCGGCATGACCCTCCGAGAGCGCCGCGTCCGAGAGCAGGCCCAGCGCCGCCAGTTGATCCTCACCACGGCGCGCGAGATGGCCGAGGCGGAGGGCTGGGACTTCGTCACCACGCGGCGGCTGGCCGAGCGCATCGAGTACAGCCAGCCCGTGCTCTACCAGCACTTCAAGAACAAGGACGCCATCGTCAACGCGGTGGCGCTCGAAGGCTTCACCGAGCTGACCGCGGCACTCCACGCGGCCCGGCTCTCCTCGGACGACCCGCACGCGGCCCTGGACGCGGTCGCGCGCGCCTACGCCGACTTCGCCGCCCGCGGCCCGGTCCTCTACGAGGCCATGCTCACGCTCGACGTGGGCCTGGAGCACTCGGAAGCCGGCACACCGCAACCCCTGCTCACGGCTTTCGCCGAGATCAGGCAGGCCGTGGAACCCGTGGCGGCCGACCGCGACCCCGACCTCGTGGCCGAGGTCCTGTGGAGCGCCTGGCACGGCCTGGCCACCCTCACCTGGGGCCGCCGCCTGCGCCCGGACCTCACCCGCGAGCGCCTGGCCGCCCTGACCGACATCCTGACCGGCCCGGCGGCCCGCACACCGTAGGACGGCCGTCAGACCGAACTGTTCACCGACTCGGGCTGCTCGCTCCGCACACCCTCGTGCTCCTTGACCCGCTTCCCGAGCAGGATGAACAGCAGAACGAGTCCCACGGTCAAAATGATGTGCCCCAACCCTCCGACCAGGGAGAAGAGTTCGGGAACCTCATTCCCGAGCACCGTCTGGGTGCCCCGGTAGAGCATGCTGAGGCAGGTGATGGAAAGACCGGCGTTGTAGAACCAGAAGAAATAAGTGAACTGCTTGTTCCCGGACAGTCCGAACACCTTGTCGAGGCCGAGGACTATGAGGAAGACCAGCATGCCCAGCGCGAGCAAGTGCGTGTGGAGCACCGAGAGCTGGGTCTCGCCCTCGAACTCGTTGATCTTGGTCATCTCGCGGTAGTACAACCCGGAGATCACGCCGACAATCATGTAAATGTGCGCCGCGACGTACGACTTCCGCATCCCCGTGCCCGCTCCCTGCTGATCCAATAGCGCCCCTGACGGTGGCCATTGAAGCACCTCGCTTAGCCTGTTCGGCGGAACCAAAGGCATCGCTCAAGCCGGCTTCGAGCGGGATTCCACAGCCCCTGTAGCCCCACCCGCCATCACGGCCCTCCGCCGCAGCACCACGAAGGCTGCAGTCGCCGTACCCGAAACCCACGCACTGACCTGCGACGAAACACCACCACGGGCACACCCCCGGCACAGCTCCACAACAGCCGCTCTGAGCACGTACGCACCCCAGGGCGCCCCCGTCCCCCCACAGGACCACCCGGGACCCGGCCTCCACGGTCTGGCGAATTCTTCCCCAGCGGTGGCGGGAAACAGGCAGCCGCGACGCAACGGCCTCAGCGTGACGCAGGTCACACCAGCAGGCCTGTCACACGGGCCGGGTCACCGGTGTCTTGTGCCCAGAACCCCCTTCGAGGCGACGGAGACACACGATGAACGCGTACGAGAACACCGAAGTGGTCGTCATCGGCGGCGGATACGCGGGCGTCATGGCCGCGAACCGCCTGACCCAGCGCGGCGACGTGACGGTGACCCTGGTCAATCCGCGGGCGGACTTCGTCCACCGGGTCCGGCTGCACCAGCTGGTCGGCGGTTCGGACGCGGCGGTCATCGCCTACCGGGACGTCCTGGCCGAAGGCGTCCGCCTGACCGTCGACACGGTGGAGCACATCGACGCGGGTGCCCGCACCCTGGCCCTGGCCTCGGGCGCCACACTCGCCTACGACTACCTGGTCTACGCGGTGGGCAGCGCCGCCGCCGACCCGACCGTGCCCGGAGCGGCCCGGTACGCCTACCCGATCGCCACCCTGGAAGACGCCCAGCGGCTGCGCCCGGCCCTGGACGCCGTCCCCCCGACGGCCGCGGTGACGGTGGTCGGGGCCGGCCCGACGGGCATCGAGACCGCCGCCGAACTGGCCGAGCAGGGCCGGGCGGTGACCCTGGTCTGCGGCGGCGTCCTGGGCCCGTACCTCCACGCCCGGGGCCGCCGCACGGTCGCCGCCCGGCTGGCCCGCCTCGGCGTCACCGTCATCGACGGCCCCGGCACCAAGGTGACGGCGGTGACCCAGGACGCCGTCCACCTCGCCGACGGCCGCGAACTCCCCACCCCGCTCACCATCTGGACCGTCGGCTTCGCCGTGCCGGACCTGGCCGTCCGCAGCGGCCTGACCACCGACGCGCTGGGCCGCCTCCTCACGGACGAGACCCTGACCAGCGTCGACGACGCCCACATCGTCGCGGCCGGCGACTCGGCGGCCCCGTCGGGCCTGCCCCTCCGCATGAGCTGCCAGGCCGCGATGCCGATGGGCGCACGCGCCGCCGACACGGTCCTGGCCCGCATTGCCGACACCCAGCCGGAGACCCTCAACCAGCCGTTCGCCGCCCAGTGCATCAGCCTGGGCCGAAACGGCGGCATCTTCCAGTTCGCCAACCGCCTGGACGCCGCGGTCTGGTTCAACATCAACGGCGCCCTGGGCGCGAAGCTCAAGGAGACCGTCTGCAAGGTCATCCCCAAGCACCTCGCCGACGAAGCCGCCGAGCCCGGCTCGTACAGCCTGCACCGGTCGGGAGACACCGCCCGCCGCCGGCGCCTGCAGGCCGCCCCCGCCCAGCCCCCGACCCCCGCCAACCAGGCCGCCTAGGGGACACTGCTCATGCTTGCTGCGGTCCGACGACGAAGAAAGGCGGGACGTGCTGTTGTGATCGGGGACGAGATCCTGGGGCTGATGGCCGAAAAGGTCCCGGAGACGAGACCGTTCCTCGAAGAGCGGTACGGCCTCCCTCCGGGCGGCACCCTGCCGGTGGCCGACACCTACTTCGACCTCTGGGGCAACCTGCTCGATACCCTCACCCGGCAGGTCCTGCAGCCGGCACTACTGGCGGACCCCCTGGACGAGGACCTCCTGAGGCGTTGCTTCGACGTGGTCGAGGTGGCGTACGCGACCCTCGGCGACGACCCCGGCGGCACGGTCTACTTCACGGTCCTGGAGTCCCTCCTCGACGCCGAGGGCTATCTCGCCAACGCCGTCCCGTTCCTGCGAGGACCCGTCCGGGACCGCACATCAAGGATGTGCAGGACCTACGAGGTCGAGGGCTACGAGACCGGCCTCCCGCCACTCTGAGCCCCACGATGCCGAGGTCAATGCCCTCGGGCGGCGGCTTCGCCCAGCGCGGCGATGCGCGACGCGAGGGCAGGGGTGGGCGGCTGCGCCAGAAGGAACAACCAGGCGTACGCGGTGCCGAGCACGGCGGCGTGCACCAATACGGGGTCTGCCGCGGCAGCCAGTTCGCCTCGCTGACGAGCGCGTTCCAACAGCGCGCTGATCAGTGCACGTTCCTCGGCGACAAATCTCTCCTGGAACCGCGCGGCGATGTCGGGCTGCTGCTGCAGGTCGGCCAGCAGCCCGGGGGTTGCTGCAGCGGTCACCGGGTCGGTGAAGATCCCCAGGATCAGGTCCGCGAGCGCGGTGAGGTCGCCGGCGAGTGTTCCGGTATCGGGCAAGGAACGTGTCTTCCTCCCGTGAACGAGGACGGAGAAGACGAGCTCGCCACGCGAGGTGTGGCGCCGGTAGATGGCCGCCTTGCCGATGCCTGCCTCGGCGGCGATGGCATCCATGGTCAGGCCGGCGTACCCGACACGCGGCACCAACTCGCGCACGGCTGCGCGGATTGCGGCGTCCACGCGGTTCTCGCGCGGTCGCCCGATGGGGTGCTTCGGAGACTGCATTACCCCATCACACGAAACTATGAGTATCGGAACTAGCCGTATCGAAACCTCTCCCCGCGCCCGCACCCTGACCCTCTGGGCAGGCCGCACCACGGTGTCCATCGGCGTCCTCCACACCGCGCTCTTCGCCGTCAAGGCGCAACCGGAATGGGCCGGCTGGCTGTCGGGCGACCTGCACGGCGCCGACCCCGCCACCCACGTCGAGTCGTTGCGCCTGTTCTGGGCACTCCCGGCGGCTTCGCAGTACCCCTGATCCTCCTGGGCCTGCTCCTCTCCCACATGGCCCGCACCAACCAGGAGGTCCCCCGCTACACAGGCTGGGTCCTGGCAGCCTGGGTAGCACTGGCCGCCTGGATCCTGGAACCATCCGGCTTCCCCCTGGGCCTGATCCCGGCCGCACTCCTGATCCTCGCGCCCCACCACCAAAGCAGCCCCGAACCAGGCACCACATAGCAATCTGTCGCCGGTCGGTGAAGCTGCGCAATGGTCATGCCTCTGACCTTGGGTTGTGCAGTTTGGGTGCACGGGTTTTGTGGTGGGTTGGCTCACTGGATCTGCGCAGCGGCGGGGGGACTGCTATCGGTGTGACCTGCGAGTTTTCTTGGTCCGGATGTCGTTGTGCAGGTTGGTTGAGTACTGCGCAGCTTCGCTGATCCGCGACAACAACGGAAGTGCGCTTCGCTGGGGTGGTGGTGCGGCTGGCTTCCCATGTCTATCCAGAGCTACGAATGAGTCATCCGAAGCGTGGAGTGGGCCTGGGGGATGGTGGTCGGGGATCGGGGATCGGGGATCGGGGATCGGGGATCGGGGATCGGGGATCGGGGATCGGGGATCGGGGATCGGGGATCAGGTTGTGGTTGTGGGCTTCCTCGCGCCGATTTTGTCGGGTCATGGACCTTGTCGCGGTGTTGCCTATTCTTTGGGGCAGGTGCTTTGGTCGAGGCGTGACTTCATGTGTTTCTGCATAGCAGGATCTGTTGCGAGTTCTGTGGGGAGTTTCGTTTCTGGGCTGATTTTTGCAGACAGGACCTGTTCACGGGTGATAGCACCCCACTGGTATGGGTCACCGGGCCTGGCGTACTGGAGGTCTGCGCCGGAGAGGTTGGCGCAGGTGAAGTCTACTTCGCTCAGGATCGCATTTTTTAGGTTGGCGCCGTGCAGGCTGGCGTTGCTCAGGTCCGCGCGGCTCAGGGCCGCACTGGTCAGGTTCGCATTTTGCAGAATGGCGCGGCTCAGGTCCGCAATAGGCAACCACGTCTCGCTCAGGTTGGCGCCGCGCAGGTTGGCGTAGGCCAACTGTGCGCGCTCCAGGCTGATGCCGTGGAGGTCGGCGCCCTCCAGGTCCACTCTCCGCTGTGCCTCCCACAGGAAGGTTTCAAGTGTGTAGCCAGGCGGCAAGTTTCCGAGTTCTGTGACGTCGTGGCGGATGTTTCGGGAGGCGAGAACTTTGGCTGCTGCGGTGATGTCGCTGGCTGTTTCGTTACTTTTCGGCTTTGGTTTTGTGCTTTGGCTGCGGATGAAGGAGGCGAGTACGTTGGTCACGGTTGGCTGGTCACGCGGTGAGTCCTGCATGATTCGTTGGAGTGCGTAGATGCCGCCGAGTCGCACGTTTTCGGAGTTTTTGTTGCCGAGGTTTTCCACGGCGGCGGTATAGCGATCGGTGATCTGTCCTTCGCGGGTAATGGCCTGCTCGTTGTTGACCTGTGTGATCGATGTCCAGGTGAAGCCGGCAACGGCGACCGCGCTCAATGCGGCCAGGAGAGTGACGGATCGCTCCAGCCGTGTCCACAAGTTCGTACGGTCGCGCGGTGCGGCGCTGACGCGTGATGTGCCAGAGACGCCCTGAAGGCGTTCGGCTGCTCGATGACGCTGTCCGCGTTGCCGGGATCCAAGTGGAGCGCGCACTCGTTCCTGTGATCGCTGCCCTTTGCGTCGTGCGATGCGCTGCAGCTGGTTGCTACGAGCCGCCGCCCGGGGTGTCCCCGTCGAAGCCATGTGGCCATTTGATCCGGGTGAGGTCAGCAGCGCGCGTTAAGGCAGCCCAGCAGGGGGTGCACACAGGGCTGAACGGGTGGTGGGGTTTCTGGTGCCCTACGCAGCTCTACTGCTGGCGGGCCGGTCCTGGAGGCGAAGAAGCCGGAAGGACTGTGTGGGGGAGCGCGGCAGACCCGCCCAACGGGCCTTCAGCCGGGACCCGTGAAACGGGGGGTGTCCCGCAAGCCGTCAGGCCGAACGATACTCGGCACCCTCCTGCTGCTGGCCGGACCGCAGAGCGGTCCCTGGTCCTGGAGGCGGAGCCGGAAGGGCCGGGGAGGGAGCGGGGCGGACACCCCATCGGGCCGTAGGCCCGGACCCCGTGAAACGGGGTCAGCTTCGGGGGAGCGCAGCGGACCCGAAGCGGTCCGCAGCGAAGCGAAGGGCCGGCCATGGCTCGAAGCGAAGCGGAGAGCCAGGCGCCGAAGGCGCCTCGGCCGAGCATAGCGAGGCGGTATCCCCTCCTAGGCAGGGCCTAGTCCGGATCCTCGACGAGGAACTCGATTGCCTCGATCACGTACTCGCCGAGGGCGAATGCGGTGTTGATTTCCTGGTATTCCGTCCAGATCGCCGGAGCCACCGGGATGGAACCAGTGAGGTACACGCGTAGCAGCAGCCGGAACGCAAGCTCTGCCGAAACCGTTCCCGCGCAGACGGCGAGTACCTCTTGTAGTTTTGCGGGGAGGGGAGCCGTTTTGATGGCCCGCAGTACCCGGCCGCGCAGCTCTGGGGTTTCCCATTCCGGGTCGCTCTCGAGGCAGGAAGTGCCGTGTTGCTGCTGCCAATCCCGGCTGACCGTCCGGAAGCGGTGCAGCAGGTCCCGCCCGGTCTCGGGCGGTGTGAACCAGTAGCAATGCCGCTCCGTCATGGCCAGCCATAGCAGTTCGATTTGCTCGTTGCTCAGTGTCGAGCCGATCAGCAGGTCGGCATCGTGCTCCACGGTTGCGGCGGTTCTGCCTGTCCCCACGGCCTCGAGGAAGACGTCTTCGACGCTCCCGGCGTGGGTCCAGTCCTGGTGGAAGAACCCCGCCAGCCAGCTCAGCCCGAAGTCGAAGGGGGTAAATCTTTCACGGCGCATGTCTCTCCAAGATCGGAAAGATCATACGCTTGGTCCACCGGTCGGTGACCGCTGCCTGTTCAACGCCAGAGGCGGCGAGGGGAAGGTAGGTGTTAATCGTCTTCCCCGGCGCGGGTAGCCCTTGCTGCCAGCTTGGCCTGCGGAGCAGGCCTGGGGTGGGTGAGTGGAGCGGACCCGGCCAACGGGCCGGGGCCCGGACCCCGTGAAACAGAGTCACCTCCCGTGCGGAGCACGGGAGCTCTGGGGCCGGCGTAGCAGGCCCTGCTCTGGTGGAGCGCAGCGAAACCAGAGCCCAGTCCGGAGCGAAGCGCAGAACTTCCGGCCCGAAGGGCCGGCGCAACCCAGCTCGAAGCGAAGCGGAGAGCTCCGGTCGAAGGTCTGGCCCCGGGCTGCGAAGCAGCCCCGCCGAGCGCAGCGAGGGGGATCCAGTTCGAAGCGCGCAGCGCTTGGGTAAAAGCGCCCGGACTCCCCTCCCAAGCGCATAGCGCTTGGGTATCCGGAGCGAAGCGGAGGATACATCGGCCCGAAGGGCCAGCCTTGGGCTGCGTAGCAGCCTTGCTCCGCAGCGAAGCGGAGGAGCCCCTCGCCGAAGGCGAGGCCCCGCTCTGGTGGAGCGCAGCGGAGCCAGAGCCGGTTCGGAGCGAAGCGCAGGACCCCCCGCCGGAGGCCGGCAATGGCTCGGAGCAAAGCGGAGAGCCAGGCCGAGGGCCCCGGCCGAGCGCAGCGAGGCCGTTCAGTCCTGAGCGCGCAGCGCTCAGGTA